>JASJAL010000427.1 GCA_030067055.1 Kiloniellales bacterium
CGGAGCACGTACCAGCCGGCGTAGGCGATCGACAGGAAGACCGCGTAGACCACGGCCTCGGCGGCGAAGAAGACGATCACCCTGGCACCGCGCGGTAGCCCGAGCACCAGCCCCGAGAAGCCCAGATGGCTGCGCCGCAGGGCTGCCAGGGCGGCACCGTAGTAGGTCAGCCAGGCCAGCATCACCGAGGCGACTTCGTCGTACCAGTGGAAGGAGGCGTTGAAGACGTAGCGTGCGACCACGGCCGCGACCACCACCGCCGCCAGGCTCAGCAGCAAGGCGACCGTGATCGCCTCCAGCAGGCGATGCAGAACCGCCGCCGCGCGTCGCATTCCGCTCCTCCGGTCAGGCCGGCCAAAAAAACGGGGACGCCGCTACCTTAGATCGCGACGCCCCGCCCAGGTCGGCTCAGGGACTCTCTGCCAGGGCAAGTGCCTTGTCGATCAGCGCCTTGCCGGTCGGAACTTCGCTCGAGAACTGAGCATAGATCGGCTTGGAGGCCTCGACGAAGGCGGCCCGGTCGGCTTCGTTCAGCTTCATGCCGGCGCCGACCAGCTTGTCCTTCAGGCTCTGGTCGCCCTCTGCGCCCTTGCCGCGGGCCCAGAGCGCCATCTCGCCGGCCGTGTCCTTCAACACCTTCTGGATCTCGGGATCGAGCTGTGAGAAGGCCGCCTTGCCTGCGGTCGGATAGGCCGGGCTGTAGACGTGGCCGGTGACCGAGAGATAGCTCTGCACCTCGGCGAACTTGGCCGACCAGATGTTGGTATAGGGGTTCTCCTGGCCGTCGATCACGCCGGTCTGCAGGGCGACGAAGACCTCGGAGAAAGCCATCGGCGTCGGGTTGGCGCCCCAGGCCTCGAACATCTTGACCCGCCACTTGGACTTCGGCGTGCGCAGCTTTATGCCGTCCAGGTCCGCCGGGGTCGAGATCGGGCGCTTGTTGTTGGTGATGTGGCGAACGCCGTTCTCCCAGACTGCCAGGACCTGATAGCCCTTGGCCTCGGCGGTCGGGGCGATCTCGGGCCAGAAGACGTCCTTCTCGATGCGCGCGACGTGGTCCCTGTCCTTGACCAGGAAGGGCATGTCGAAGAGACCGAACTCGTCGGCGACCGAGGACATGATCGAGCTGGGCAGCGCGATGTGGACGGTGCCGAGCTTCAGCTTCTGCATCAGCTCCTTGTCCTTGCCGAGCTGTGCGGAATCGAAGAGCTTCACCGTCGCCTTGCCGGCCAGCTTCTCGTTGGCGCGCTTGGTGAACTCGGCGGCGGTCATCTGCTGCAGCGAGCCGGTCTTGGCGCTGATCGCGAAGATGATCTCCTCCTCAGCCTGGGCCGCCCCGCCGAATCCCGCTAGGGCGACGCCGGCGATGCCGAGAAGGGCGCCCGAAAAGGCGCGCTTGGTAATGAACATGGCTTCCTCCCTCTTCACAGGGCCGGCGGTTGCACCGGCTTCGCCCGGCCATTGTTTTCTGTTTCGACCGGCCAGAATCCAGATTGCATACCAAATTTTGCACTGTCAACCGATCGGGTGGATCGAAAGCGCGCAGATTTCTGCTGTTTTATAGTAAGTTATTGAATAGACTTGGGGTGCTGCCAAGGCGCACGACTCGCGCCATGCGATCACCAGATTTGGTATGCTATTTTCTGATTGAGGGTTAGGCCCAGACCTTCGCCCTAGGGAGGGCCCGAGCGAGACGACGCCATGGACCGCGACACCCAACACCCAGGACCGGAGTCAGAATCCGACGCTGCCGCGGCGACACCGGACCGGCGGCAATCGACCAGGGCCGAGACCGTGGCCGAGCGGCTGCGCGACATGATCGCGCAGAACGTCCTGGAGCCGGGGGCGCGGATCCGCGAGCGGCGCATCGGCGAGGCCCTGCAGGTCTCGCGGACGCCGATGCGCGAGGCCTTGCGGATCCTGGCTGCCGAGCGGCTGGTCGAGCTGCTGCCCAACCGGGGCGCGGTGGTCTGCGATCCCAGCCCCCGGGAGATCCACGATCTCCTCGGCGTTCTGGCGGCCCTGGAGGCGCTGGCCGGCGAGCAGGCCGCGAGCGCCGCCACGGCGGCCGAGATCGCCGAGATCCGTGCCCTGCACTTCGAGATGCTGGCCGCCTTCGAGCGCCAGGATCGCCTCGCCTACTTCAAGCTCAACCAGGCGATCCACCGGGCGATCGCCGCCGCCGCCCACAACGCCCCCCTGGCCGAGCTCCACGCCCAGCTCAACGCCCGGCTCTACCGGGTGCGCTACCAGTCGAACCTGAACAACTCGAAATGGCACAGCGCCATCGAGGAGCACGAGCAGATCCTCGCCGCCCTCACGGCCCGCGACAGCGAGGCCCTGGCCCGCATCCTCCGCGCCCACCTCGGCAGCACCTGGGCAAAGGTCAGCGAAAACCTGGAGAGCGATGACGGCGATCCGCGGCCGTGACCGTAGAGGACCCGTCGCTCGGACTGTGGCTTCGACGCGCCCGCAGCTGCACAAAGAACGGCATCATCGCCAACGGTGAAACGTAGCTCGGCATGGCCCTGCACCGTGCGACCTGCCTGTGGACCTCAAGTCTTGGCGTCAGAGTTACCCACCACCCTCGGATCGGTCTCCTGGAGGCGCCACTTCAAGCCCAAGCGGGCAAGTTCGAAGAGCGCCTGGTCGCCGTCGAAGCGGCCGGCGCGGATGGCCTCGGCCAGCTGGTGACGCAGGTCCTGCTCCTCGCCCACCGCGCTGCCCAGGAGGTCTGCGATCGCCGCTGCCTCGTCGATCGACCGACCGCTCGCCAGCTCGCGCTCGGCCATGCCGAGGGCGGAGAGCACCATCAGGGCTTCCAGGCGCCGCTCCTTCGGCAGGGCCGGCAGCAGGTCGTCCTTGAGGACGGCCCGGGCGATGCGCAGCAGGGCCGCGCCCGAGGTCTGGTGCCGCTTCACGGGGCCGCGCTCCAGCGCTCGGGCGGAGTCAGGCGCAGGACCTCCAGGGCCAGGGTCTCGGCCCGGCGCCCGGTCAGGGCGAGGTCGAGGGACTCCTCGGCCCCCGAGGCATGGCGCTCGCCCTGCTGGAGGGCGATGACCGCCCAGCGCAGGTGCGCCATCACCTCCCAGTAGGCGACGGCCTCGTGGTCGATCTCGCGCCCCGAGACGCGCCGGTAGCCCCGGTAGAAGGCCTCCCGCGGGCCGATGCCGCCGGCCTCCAGCTCGTCGCGGCCGAAGCGCCAGCACTTGGCGCAGAACCAGCCGAGATCGCTCATGGGATCGCCCCAGGCACAGAACTCCCAGTCCAGGACCGCGGTCAGCCGGCCCGCGTCGACCATGTAGTTTCCGGTCCGAAAGTCCTGATGCACAAGGACAAGCTCCCTTTCGGGCGGAGCGTTGAGCTCGCACCAGCGCAGGCCCCACTCCAGGGCCGGATCCCACCATTCCAGGGCGTCCAGATGGGCCCGGTAGGCGGCCACGGCCGCCAGGGCCGGATTGCCTTCCGGCAGCGGCAGAAACGCCAGGTCGGGGCGCGGCGGGGCGATGCCGTGGATCCTGCCGAGCTCCTCGCCGAGCCGCTCGGCCACCGCGGCGCCGTCGCCCAAGATCGCCGGCTCGCGGACCAGGCGGTGGCCCTGGGCCTCGCCCTCGACCTTGCGCATGACGTGAAAGGGGCCGCCCAGTGCCCTATCCAAGCTGAGAAAAAGTGGCTCGGGCACCGTGACGCCGGCCTCGAAGGCGGCCTTCAGCAGGGCGAACTCCTCGGCCTTGCCGTGGCTGACTGCGACGCCCGAGGGCGCGTCGCGGCGCAGCACCAGCTCCTGCCGGCCGGCCAGCGGCCCGTCCTCGAACTCGACCACCAGCAGGCGGTTGTCCTGGATCGCGCCGCCGGTCAGCTGGCTGTCGGAAACGATCCGGGCAGCCGCCGCTCCGGCCGCCTCGGCCAGAAAAGCCTCCAGCGCATTCCGGTCGATCACGCCCAGCCCCAGAAGTCCTGGCCTTCCTCGACCAGGAAGCGCGCCAGGACCATCTTGTGGACCTCGGAGGCACCGTCGACCAGGCGGGCCTGGCGGGCATAACGGTACATCCACTCCAGGACCGTGTCCTTGGAATAGCCCTTGGCGCCGCAGAGCTGGATCGCCGTGTCGATGGCCTTGTGCAGGGCCTCGGAGACCTGGATCTTGGCCATGGAGACCTCTTTGCGCGCGAAGTCCCCGTCATCCAGTTTGAGCGCCGCCTTCATGGTCAAGAGCCGGCCGACCTCGATCGCCATGGCCGCCTCGCCCAGCATCCATTGCACGCCTTCCCGATCCTTCAGCTTGGTGCCGAAGCTATCGCGCTCCGAGACGTAGCCCGAGGCGATCTCCAGGGCCCGCTTGGCCATGCCCAGCCAGCGCATGCAGTGGGTCAGGCGCGCCGTGCCCAGCCGGATCTGGGTGACCTTGAGGCCGTCGCCGACGCCGAGCAGGCGGTTCTCGTCGGGGATCTCCAGGCCGTCGAAGACCAGCTCGCAGTGGCCGCCGTGCTCCTCCGGCCCCATGATCGGGATCCGCCGCAGGATCTCCCAGCCCGGCTGGTCGCGGTCGAAGAGAAAGGCGGTCAGGCCCTTGCGGGGGTCGTCCGAGGTCTTGGCCACGAGGATAAAGTGCTGCGCCACGCCGGCCCCGGTGATGAACCACTTGCGGCCGTGAATGGTCCAGGCGCTGTTGCCCTTGCGCTTGGCCACGGTGCGCATGGCGGAAGGGTCGGAGCCGGCCCCGGGCGCGGGCTCGGTCATGACGAAGGCCGAGCGCACCTTGCCGTCGACGATCGGCTGCAGCCAGCGGGCCTTCTGCTCGTCGCTGCCGATCTTCTCGAGAGCGATCATGTTGCCGTCGTCCGGAGCCGCCGAGTTGAAGACGACCGGTCCGAAGATCGAACGGCCCATCTCCTCGTAGCAGGCCGCCATGCCGGCCACCGGCAGCCCCTGCCCGCCCCTCTCTTTGGGCATCTGCATGGCCCAGAGACCCTGCGCCCTGGCCTTGGCGCGCAACTCGTCCAGCAGGTCGAGGCGGATGTTCTCGTGATCGTCGTAGGCCTCGGGATCCGCCTCCAGCGGCAGGATCTCAGACGCCACGAAGGCGCGGATCCGCCGGCGCAGGTCCTCGATCTCGGCAGACAGGGCAAAATCCATGGCTTTGGCTCGCTTGGGACTCGCTCTTGGGTCAGATCACGGCGGACTGGCCGCCATCGATAGCGATCACGCTGCCGGTCATGTAGCGCGAGGCCTCCGAGGCCAGCAGCAGCAAGGGCCCGCTCAACTCCTCCGGATCGCCGAAGCGGCGTTGCGGAATCCTCTTCAGCATGGCCTGACCGGCCTCGCTGGCCAAGTAGTCGCGGTTGAGGTCGGTCTCGAAGTAGCCCGGCGCCAGGGCGTTGACCCGGATACCCTCGCGGGCCAGATCGCCGGCCAGGGAGCGGGTCAGGTTGACCACCGCGGCCTTGGAGGCGCAGTAGGCCGGGATCCGCGCGGTCCCGACCAGGCCCAGGATCGAGGCGATGTTGATAATCGAGCCGCCGTGGCCCTGCTCGGCCATGTGACGGGCAGTCTCCTGGGCCATCAGCCAGACGCCCTTGAGATTGGTGGCGATCACCTTATCCCAGTCCGCTTCTTCGACCTCTAGCGCACGGCCGGGGGTCACCGTGCCGGCGTTGTTGACCAGGACCGAGATGGCGCCGAGCTCGGTCTCGGCATGGACGACGCAGTCGCGTACGCTCTGGGTATCGGTGACATCCAGGGCGACCGGGATCGCGCGGCCGTCGAAGCCTTGAATCTCCTTGCAGAGGTCAACCAGCTTCTCGACCCGCCGCGCCGCCACCGCGACCTTCATCCCGGCGCGGGCCAGGGTCAGGGCGAAGTGCCGGCCCAGGCCGCTGGAAGCACCGGTCACGATGGCCGCCTTGCCGTCCAATCCCGGCCAGGACGCCGGGCAGATCTCGGTCATAGTCGGATCCTCCTGCGCCGGTGGCCGAACCAAAAGGAGCCGGCCGCCGTGCTGCCGGCGACCGCGAGGGCCGCCGGCCAATAGCTGGTGGCGATGGTCAGGGTGATCCAGCCGGCCTGCCACAGGCCGAAGGACGAGCCGGTACAGACCACCCAGGCCAGAAACCTGAGCCAACGCCGGTCGGCCATGATCAAGGTCACCGAGGCGGTCGTGAATACCACCAGCCAGGCGAAGAACAGGGCCAGCTGCTGTTCGCTGTAGGGGTTCAGCGAGGCCTCGAGCCCGATCCAGAAGTCATTTATCCAATCAATCATTTAAGCGAGACTCTTGGCCTTATCTCGCAAGACGAACTTTTGAATCTTGCCGGTCGAGGTCTTGGGCAAGGGCCCGAAGACCACGGTTTTCGGTGCCTTGTAGCGGGCCATGTTGTCCTTGCAGAAGGCGATGATCTCGTCGACCTCGGCGTCCTGTCCGTCCTTCAGGGTGACGAAGGCGCAGGGGGTCTCGCCCCAGGTCTCGTCGGGCCGCGCCACGACGGCCGCCTCCAGGACCTTGGGATGGCGGTAGAGGGTCTCTTCGATCTCGAGGCTGGAGATGTTCTCGCCGCCTGAGATGATCACGTCCTTGGCCCGGTCCTTGACCTCGATGTAGCCGTCGGGATGCAGGACCGCGAGGTCGCCGGTATGGAACCAGCCGCCCTGGAAGGCGGCCTCGGTCGCCGCCGGGTTCTTCAGATAGCCCTTCATCACCGTGTTGCCGCGCAGCATGATCTCGCCGAGGGTCTCGCCGTCGGCCGGCAGCGGCGCAAGGGTCTCGGGGTCGCGCACGGTAGCGTGCTCCAGGGTCAGCAGGGACACCCCCTGGCGCGCCATCTTGGCGGAGCGTGCCTGCAAGTCCAGGCCGTCCCAATCGTCTTGCCAGGCACAGAGCGTCGCCGGCCCGTAGCACTCGGTCAGGCCGTACATGTGAATCACCCGGAAACCCTGGGCCTCCATCGCTTCGATCACGGCGCTGGGCGGCGCCGCGCCGCCGGTGACGATCTCCACGGTCTGCTCGAAGGCCAGCTTCACGCTGTCCGGGGCATGGATCAGCATGTTTAGGATGATCGGCGCCCCGCACATGTGGCTGACGCCCTCGTCGCGGATCAGCGGATAGATCAGGGCTGGGTCGACCCGGCGCAGGCAGACGTGGGTGCCGGCCGCTGCGGTGACCGCCCAGGTGTAGCACCAGCCGTTGCAGTGGAACATCGGCAGGGTCCAGAGATAGACCGCCTTCGGGGTCAGGCCGAAGGCAATCAGGTTGCCGACCGCATTCAGGTAGGCGCCCCGGTGGTGATAGACCACGCCCTTGGGGTTGCCGGTGGTTCCCGAGGTGTAGTTGAGACAGATCGCGTCCCATTCGTCCGCGGGCAGGACCGGTGCGAAATCCGGATCGGCGCCTGCCAGGAAGGTCTCGTAGTCGATCTCGCCGCGCAGGCTGCCGCCCTCGCCCTCCGGGTCGTCGATGTCGATGACCAGGGGCTTGGTCTCCAGCTGTGCTAGAGCCACCTCAACCACCTCGGAGAACTCCCGGTCGGCGATCAGGACCTTGGCACCGCCGTGCTCCAGAATGAAGGCAATGGTCCCCGCGTCCAGACGTGTGTTGAGGGCGTTCAGCACGCCCCCGGTCATGGGCAC
>JASJAL010000428.1 GCA_030067055.1 Kiloniellales bacterium
CGCTGGTCATCGCCCCCTACTCCAACTCGGAGAACACCGTGGTCGGCGCCATCGGCGTGATCGGGCCGACCCGCATCGATTATGCGCGGATCATTCCCATGGTGGACTACACGGCGCAGGTCATCGGCCGACTGATCGGCTGATCGCGTCGTAGATCCCCTGGGCGGAACGGAGGACGGATCGACAGATGGCGTCTAACGACAACGCCAAGCCGGAGGGCGAAGGCAGCGAGGCAGTGAACCCGGCGGCCGAAGCCGAGGCGGCTCAGCAGGACAGTGCGTCGGACACTCCGGAACAGCCGGAGACCGAGCCCGCAGACGTGGGGGTGGCAGCGATCGCCGCCCTGGAGGCGGAGAAGGCCGAGCTGAAGGACCAGCTCCTGCGCAGCCTGGCCGAGGTCGAGAACGTCCGGCGCCGGGCGCAGCGCGACCGTGAGAACAGTGCGCGCTATGCGGCCGAGTCTTTGGCCAAGGATCTTCTGGCGGTGCGCGATAATCTCTGCCGCGCCGTAGAAAGCGTCTCGACCGAAGCGGCCGAGGCCGAGCCGCAGCTCAAGGCCCTGCTGGACGGCGTCGTGATGACCGAGAAGGGATTGAGCGAGGCCTTCGCCCGGCATCACATCGAGATCATCGATCCGCTCGGCGAGAAGTTCGATCCGAACTTCCACGACGCGATGTTCGAAGTTCCCGATCCGACACAGCCGGCGGGGACCGTGGCCCAGGTGATCGAGGTCGGTTACCGGCTTCACGACCGACTGCTGCGCGCGGCCCGGGTGGGTGTCGTCAAAGCGGCGCCGGCCGCCGCCGCCGAAACCCCGGCGCCCCCGTCCGACGACGCTCCCGAGGGCGAAGCTGCGGACGGCGGCGAGGGTGCCGCCAAGCCCGGCCAGCGGATCGACACGGCGGTCTGAAGACCGCCTTGCGTCAGACGTCTTTCCTCTGTGTCGGCGCCGGGCCGAGGAAGTCCGAATCGAGGTCCTGGGCCCGATAGCGGGCCTTGGCCAAGTCCTGGCGGCGCACGGCGTAGCAATAGACGCAACCGTGAGGGCAGCTGTCATAGGCGCCGATGTCGCGGGACTCGGCGCAGAGGCAGCCCGGCCGGTTGCCCTTCTGCCTGATCGCGATGGTCCGGCCGGCGACGGCCGACAAGCGATTGGCATCGATGCAGCGCGCCGGCTGAAGCCCAGCCTCCGCAAGCTCAGGCTGGGCGCAGAGGCTGGGCGCGATCCCGGCCACGCGGGCGATTTCCGCGAGTTCTGCCAAGAGCGCGCTCTTGGACTGCGATTCCGGATCCTGCCACGAGAAGTCGTGATCCCGGGCGGCGCGCGCCATGTTGGCCCGGGTTTTGGCGTAGATCTGGGCGAAGGACAGCACGACCTCGTCGCAGGCGCCGGCCAGGGCCTCGGCCAGCCGCCAGAAGGCCTCCCGGTGCCAGGCCGCTGGGGTCAGGCTGGTGATCGTTACCGGATCGTAGCGCCAGACCACGGCTCGCGGTCCGTAGCGCTCGGCCAGCGCGCGGATCAGGGCGACGCCGCGTTCGGCCGGCGGCACCGCCGGCTCCAGAGCGTGAGGATAGCCGGTGACCGTGTAGTGAATCACGAAGGGCAGGCCCTCGACGGCCAGGCTTTCGAGCACCGGCAAAAAGGGGCCGGCGTTGCGGGTCCAGAAAACGAAGCCCTCGACCTCGGGCCCGGTCAACGGCACCCGGTAGGGCGCACCGCCGTAGGGATTGACGACCCGGCAGAACCCGGCCGTGCGCCGTCTGGCGAACCACTCCGCGTAAAAGGCCGGGATGTCGCTGCGATAGCTGGCCGAGACGATCATCCGACGGCCTCAGGGCCACTCGCGGCCGCCCTCCCGGCGGCCCAGCCAGCGGAAGAAGAGGTAAATCAGGCCGGCGACCACGGCCAGTCCGGCGCCGGTATAGCGCAGGACGGCGCTGGGCCAGATGAACTCCCCAGCAAGTGCCAAGCAGGCCCCGATCACGACATCGGCAACCAGAACCCAGAGGATGATCCGATAGATCGGGTCGGGCGGTGCGGTCAAGGCAGGCTTACTCCGAGGCGATCGCAGGGTCTCTCTGCGATCCAATCTGGTCCCTTCCCGGGGTGGCTGCAAGGCGACGCGTGACCGCTGGGGTCGCGGGAAATCTGTGCCGCGGACCCGCATGCAAACACCCAAGAAAATTACGGTTTCTGGACATCTCCAACCTTGCAGGATCGCAGGCCGTGATTATATATCCGGCGGTAAGTCTTTGATTCTGAGTCACCCAACCAGGGACCCGGGCGCGGTGCTCACCGCTAACGAGGCCGCCGGGCGGTCTGCTGAAGCAAGAGGGAAGCAATGAGCAAGGTCATCGGCATCGATCTTGGCACGACGAATTCCTGCGTCGCCGTGATGGAAGGTTCCCAGGCGAAGGTCATCGAGAACGCAGAGGGCGTTCGGACCACGCCCTCGATGGTCGCCTTCTCCGACTCCGGCGAGCGCCTGGTGGGCCAGCCGGCCAAGCGGCAGGCGGTCACCAACCCCGAAAACACGCTCTTCGCAATCAAGCGGCTGATCGGCCGTCGCTACGAAGACCCGATGGTCGAGAAGGACAAGGGCCTGGTGCCCTACGAGATCGTCAAGGCGGATAACGGCGACGCCTGGGTCAAGGCCAGCGGCAAAGACTACAGCCCCAGCGAGATCTCCGCCTTCATCCTGCAGAAGATGAAGGAGACCGCGGAAGCCTTCCTCGGCGAGACGGTCACCCAGGCGGTGATCACGGTGCCCGCCTACTTCAACGATTCCCAGCGCCAGGCGACCAAGGACGCCGGCAAGATCGCCGGGCTCGAGGTGCTGCGCATCATCAACGAGCCGACGGCGGCCGCCCTGGCCTATGGCCTGGAGAAGAAGAAGGCCGGCACCATCGCGGTCTACGACCTGGGCGGCGGCACCTTCGACGTTTCAATCCTGGAGATCGGTGACGGCGTCTTCGAGGTCAAGTCGACCAACGGCGACACCTTCCTGGGCGGCGAGGACTTCGACAAGCGGATCATCGACTACCTGGCCGACGAGTTCAAAAAGGAGCAGAGCATCGACCTGCGCGCCGACAAGCTGGCGCTGCAGCGCCTCAAGGAGGCGGCCGAGAAGGCCAAGATCGAGCTCAGCTCGGCGACCCAGACCGAGGTCACCCTACCCTTCATCACCGCCGACCAGAGCGGCCCCAAGCACCTGAACATCAAGCTGACCCGCGCCAAGCTGGAAGCCCTGGTCGACGACCTGGTCCAGCGCACGGTCGGGCCGTGCAAGGCGGCGCTCAAGGATGCCGGCCTCAGCCCCGGTGAGATCGACGAGGTGATCCTGGTCGGCGGCATGACCCGCATGCCGAAGGTCAGCGAGACCGTGAAGACCTACTTCGGCAAGGAGCCGCACCGCGGGGTCAACCCGGACGAGGTGGTGGCGATCGGCGCGGCGATCCAGGGCGGCGTCCTGCGCGGCGACGTCAAGGACGTGCTGCTGCTGGACGTGACGCCGCTGTCCCTGGGCATCGAGACCCTGGGCGGCGTCTTCACCCGGCTGATCGACCGCAACACCACGATCCCGACCAAGAAGAGCCAGACCTTCTCGACCGCCGAGGACAACCAGACCGCGGTCACGATCCGGGTCTTCCAGGGCGAACGCGAGATGGCAGCGGACAACAAGCTTCTGGGCCAGTTCGACCTGGTCGGCCTGCCCCCGGCGCCGCGCGGCATGCCGCAGGTCGAGGTCACCTTCGACATCGATGCCAACGGCATCGTCCAGGTCTCGGCCAAGGACAAGGCCACGGGCAAGGAGCAGCAGATACGCATCCAGGCCTCGGGCGGTCTGGCCGACGAGGACATCGAGCGCATGGTCCGCGAGGCCGAGGAGCACGCGAGCGAGGACAAGAAGCGGCGCGAGCTGGTCGAGGCCCACAACCAGGCCGAAGCCGCGATCCACACCGCCGAGCGCTCGATCGCGGAGGCCGGCGACAAGATCTCGGCGGCCGACAAGGAGGCCGTCGAGGCGGCGATCCAGGACCTGAAGTCGGTCAAGGACGGCGAGGACGTCGAGGCGATCCAGCAGAAGACCACGGCCTTGGCCGAGGCTTCGATGAAAATGGGCGAGGCGCTCTACAAGGCATCCCAGGAAGAGGGTGCCGCCGAGGCGCCGGACCAGCCCACCGAGGACGGACCGCAGGCGGAAGAGGGCGTCGTCGATGCCGACTTCGAGGAGGTCGACGACGACAAGAAGGGCAAGACGGCTTAGCGGTCGGCCCCGAATCGAGGGCGCGCAGCATGCCTTTCCTGACTAAAGACAACGGTCGCGCGCTGCCGCCACGGCAGCGCTGCGGCCGTTGCGCTTTCGGGGTCTGAGCGCGGCCATGGCGACGCAGGACTATTACGAACGGCTCGGCGTCGAGCGCGGCGCCAGCCTCGACGAGATCAAGAAGGCCTACCGCAAGCTCGCGATGCAGTACCACCCGGACCGCAACCCGGGAAACGACGAGGCCGAGCATAAGCTGAAGGAGGTCAACGAGGCCTACGGCGTGCTCAAGGACGAGCAGAAGCGGGCCGCCTACGACCGCTTCGGCCATGCCGCCTTCGAGAACGGCGGCGCGGGCGCCGGCCCCGGCGGCTTCGACTTCAACTTCGCCAGCGGCTTCGCCGATATCTTCGACGAGATGTTCGGCGACTTCACGGGCGGCAACCGGCGCGGCCGCGAGGTCCACGGCGCCGACCTGCGCTACAACATGGAGATCTCGCTGGAGGAGGCCTTCGGCGGCAAGGAGGCCGAGATCCGGGTGCCGGCCAGCGTCGGCTGCGACGACTGCCAGGGCAGCGGAGCCGCGAAGGGCGCGGCGCCGGTTACCTGCACGACCTGCGGCGGCCGGGGCCGGGTCCGCTCCCAGTCCGGCTTCTTCACGGTCGAGCGGACCTGTCCGACCTGCCACGGCAACGGCCGTGTGATCGAGAATCCCTGCCAGGCCTGCGGCGGCGCCGGCCGGGTTCAACGGGAGAAGACCCTGCAGGTCAACATCCCGGCCGGGGTCGAGGACGGCACGCGGATCCGCCTGGCCGGCGAGGGGGAGGCCGGCCTGCGCGGCGGGCCCGCCGGCGATCTCTACATCTTCATCACGGTGGCGCCGCACCGCTTCTTCCAGCGCGGCGGCGCCGACATCCTCAGCCAGGTGCCGATCCCCATGACCACGGCGGCTCTCGGGGGCACGGTCGAGGTGCCCGGTATCGACGGCAAGCGGGTCCGGGTCACGGTGCCGGCCGGCACCCAGAACGCCCATCGCTTTCGGCTGAAGGGCAAGGGCATGTCCGTGCTGCGCAGCAATCAGCGCGGCGACCACTACATCGAGGTCCAGGTCGAGACTCCGGTCAATCTGACCAAGCGCCAGAAAGAGCTGCTCAAGGAGTTCGAAGACGCCTCCAAGGGCCGGTCGACGAACCCCGAATCCGAGGGTTTCTTCGCCAGGGTCAAGGAGCTCTGGGACGAGCTCAAGGACTGAGCACGCCCGCCGGCCGCGGTCGCCAGATTAACAGGCGGTCCGGGATCTCCTTTTCGTTGTTCTCGCCATCGCGCGTCGGGCCTTGAGATGAATCCCCGCGCAAGCCTCGGCATCCTCCATCAGGGCGGCACCGATGCGGATGCGTCCGGTCCACCTTGATCGGCTTTCCGGGCCGAAGCTGCCGCCGGCCGCGTCTTGCGGCTGCGGCTTCATTCTTGCACGCTCTTGTTGTAACCTGGAACCAGACAAGAAGTCTCCTGCCGTCCCCTGGGAGAAGAGGACGGCGGCGCAAGGGGGAAGGTTATGCCTGGCGGGTTGAGGCGCTCATGCGGCGCCATAAAATTTTGTTTTATATTCATTTTATGGATTTCGGTGTCTCTCGAGCTCGGACCGGCGCGCGCCTCGGCACCGAGTTGTGGCCGGGTCCTGGAAGCCGCGTTCATTGAATTCTGGGGGCTGCCCCGAGAGAATCACGAGGTCGACCTCGATTCAATCAACGGGCGCTGCACGGCCGACGACGATTCCGCCTTCGAGGGTGACGTCCCCGGTACCCTGATGGTCTTCATCGGCTTCCACGAGTTCGTCGAGGGCCGTGTCGCTGCTGCCGCGCGCGCGTGGGAGAGCGGCGCAGGGGACGGGAACACCTTGGCCATGATCGCCCTGGGCGACCTGGCTATCCGTTCCGGGGCTGCCGAGGATCGGATCGACGATGGCTTGAGGAAAGCCTACGACTGGTACCGCCGGGCGGCCGAAGCCGGGGCGCCCCTGGGCATGTCCAAGCTGGCCTGGTTCTACGACGAGGGCTATCACGTGGTGCAGGATCCGGCCGAGGCCCTGGCCTGGTACATGGCCGCGGCCGAGGCCGGAGAGCCGACCGCGATGCACAACGTCGGCTATTTCTTCGCAAACGGCAAGGCGGTTGCGAAGGACATCGACACCGCGATGCGTTGGTACGAATGGGCCGGCCAGGCGGGCTCGGCGACATCCTATCACAACCTCGGCGTGCTCTACGACGAGGGCTACGAGGTCTCCAAGGATGACAGCAAGGCCGTTCACTACTACCGGCTCGCCGCCTACGGCGGTTACCCCGAGGCCATGGTCAACCTGGGCTGGATGTACAAGCATGGGGCCGGCGTGGACCGCGACTACGCGGAGGCGATCTACTGGTACGAAAGGGCGATCGACGCCGGTTTCCACGAGGCCGGCGCCAACCTGGGCGCGATCTACTACCAGGGCGCGGGGGTCGAGAAAAACCTCGAGACAGCGTTGCGATACTTCCTCCTGGCTGCCATCGCCGGCCGGCCCGAGGCCATGGCCAACGCCAGCACGGTTTACATGGAAACGGGCGCCTACCGGGCGGCCTACTTCTGGACCGTTCTGGCGACCAAGAACGGCATGAGTGAGGTCGTATTTCGTCTGGTCGAGCTGCAGGCCCTGCTGCCCGACGAAGTCATGGCGGAAACCGAGGCCCAGGCCTTCGCCTGGACGCCGGGAACGCCGCCACCGAAGCTCTAGCAAGGGCGCATCTGAGATGACCGATCAGGTTAGGCGGCGATTTTCAACGTCTCGGCAACACAGGCGCTTCATACGCCATACGTCTTCGTATAGACTAAACCATAAGATGAATCTGCCGCCGGCGCGTCGCGATCGCGGGCGGCGTTGAGAAGGGGGAACTCATGAACAACAGGCCAAGATGCGCCGGCGGTGCCGCACGTTCTTTTACTTTGGCAGCAATCAGCCTTGCGGCATTGCTCCACAGTGGCGCGACCTTGGCCTCTCAGCCCAGTTGTGGCCAGCTCATGAACGAGACCTTCACCGAGTTCTGGGGCCTGCCCCAGGGCGAGGACCGCTACACGGCCGATCTGGAGCCGCTCATAGCGCGCTGCGACAGCGGCGAGGCGGCCTTCAAGGGCGATCGGGCGGGCACCCCCGAGACCTTCCGCGGCCTGCAGGCCTACGCCAACGGCCAGGACGAGGCCGCGAACGAGGCCTGGCAGAGCGGTGCGGCGGCGGGCGATCCCCTGGCCATGGTCGCCCTGGGCGACCAGGAGGTCCGCCTCGGTCTCGAGGAGGGCTGGGCCGAGG
>JASJAL010000429.1 GCA_030067055.1 Kiloniellales bacterium
TCGTCCTGCAGGATCTGCTGGACCTTGACCATGACCTGGCGGCGTTCGTTGACGTCCAGGGTGGCGCTCGCCTCGTCGAGGGCCTTGTCGAAGTCGGGATTGTTGTAGTGCGCCTCGTTCCAGGGCACGCCGGAACGGTAGCCCAGGTTCAAGACCATCACGCCTAGCGGGCGATGGGTCCAGGAGGTGAAGCCGAAGGGCGTCTTGTCCCAGATATCCCAGTACTGGGAGCTGGGCATGACGTTCAGCTCGATATTGATGCCGGCCGGCGCGCACTGCTGCTTGAAGGCCTGCATGGCATCGAGTTCCCAGTTGCCGCTGGTGTTGCCGACATCGATCGGCAAGGTGATGCCGCCCTCGTGACCGGCTTCCTTGAGCAGCTGCTTGGCCTTGTCGTAGTCCTGCTTGAGCTTCGGCAGCTCGGCGTACTCGGGATGGATCGGCGCGACGTGATGGTCTTCGCCGGGCGCGCCTTTGCCGCGGTAGGCGATCTGCAGGATGGCATCGTGGTCGACGCAGGCCTGTATCGCCTGGCGCAGCTTCTTGTTGTCGAAGGGCGCCTTGTCCATCTGCATGCGCGCGACCGCGGTCTGCGCGGTCACCGCCGTGGAGACGACCACCCCCGGGATCTGCTCGGCAACGTCGAGCTGGTTGACGTCGAACTGATAGATGCCGTTGACCTGCCTGGAGGCCAGGGCCGCCAGCCAGGCCGAGCGGTCCTCGCCGAGGTCGACGTACTGGATCTCGTCCAGGAAGGGCGCATCGCCCCAGTAGCCGTCGCGCCGCTTGAGCACGGCCTGCTGGCCGACCGAGTGCGAGGCCAGCTCGAAGGCGCCGGTGCCGACCGGGTTCTTGGAGAGGTCGCCGCCTTCCTCCGAGAAGCGCCGGTGCAGGATCGCGGTCGGGTAGTTATAGAAGTTCTCGGGGATCGAGAGCTCCGGCTTGCGCATCCGCATGACGACGGTGTGGTCGTCGACCTTTTCGATCGCACCGTCCATCATCTTCTTAGTCATGACCGGGTTGCCCTGGTCGTCCTTCTTGCCGGAGTCGATGTCCTCGACCATCGAGGCGAAGAGGCCGATGTTGGAGGATCCGGTCTCCGGATCGAGCCAGCGCGAGACGTTGAAGACGACGTCGTCGGCGTTGAATTCGTCGCCGTTCGACCACTTGACGTCCTTGCGCAGCTTGAAGGTCCAGGTCTTGAGGTCGTCCGAGGCTTCCCAGCTCTCCGCCAGGTAGGGCCGCGTGATGTTGTCCGGCCCGGTAATGGTCAGGTGCTCGACGATCTGCCGGGCGATGTTCGACTTCTCGACCCAGTCGAAGGTCGAGGGATCGGTCATTTCCTGGACCTGCATGCCGAACTTCAGGGTCCCGCCCTGTTTCGGCTCCTCGGCCAGGGCGCTGCGCATCGGGCTGCCCTCGCCCAGGATCTGGCCGGCCATGCCATAGGCGGCGCTGGCCGAAACGCCGAGCAGGCAGACCGTGCGCAGGAATTCGCGGCGGTCGACTTCGCCCTTGCGCAGCTGCTCGCAGAGTTCCGGGACATAGGGATGAATTCGCTTCCCGTTCTCGTCCTTCAAGTCTTTCGTCATTGATCACTCCCCATTCGGTGGAAGGTGTTGGGACCTTCGAGCCGAGGCCGCGGTCCCGGGCGGCCGGACCGCCCGGTGAACCTGACACAACGCTCGAATAGATCTCGCCAAATCCTTGAATTATATTGAAAAGCAGCCTGCCCAATGGCACCGGCCGCTGCAGAGTGACAGACGCTCACAACGACAGGACCAAGAAAGGCTGTTTCCCGTGCGCCGCCGGCTTGCACTCGTCTCCCTGTCCCCGGCCGGTCATTCGCCAGCCGTGTATTCTTCGTTAAATCGTTGTCCTTTAAGAGGACCCTATCAAACCTTAGGGCGGGCCGTCACGCTCAAGTTTCCTCCTGCCGACATCGGCTTGAGCGCCAGCGACGCCGGCCGGCGCGGGGCTAGAGCAGCCTGCGTTCATTTGAACGCAGATAGGCTGCTCTACCTGTTTGAAGTAGATCAAACTACCTGCACTCAATTGAATCCAATTGAGCGCAGTTTGATCTAGTCCGCAGGCCCGTCGGCCAACGCGGTGACGACCTTGACCTCGTTCTCCAGGGTCCGGTGGACCGGGCACTTGTCGGCGATTTCCAGCAGGCGCTGGCGCTGTTCGGCGTCCAGCGTGCCGGTGATCGTGATCTCACGCTCGATCCGGTCGACCCGGCCCTCGGCGGTCTCGCAGTCGGCGCAGTCCTGGGCGTGGATCTTCTCGTGCCGCAGGGCGACGGAGACCCGCTCCAGCGGCAGCTTCTTGCGCCCGGCGTACATGCGCAGGGTCATCGAGGTGCAGGCGCCGAGCCCGGCCAGCAAGAGGTCGTAGGGCGTTGGCCCCGTGTTCTTGCCGCCGACCGAGGGCGGTTCGTCGGCGCTCAGGACGTGGCGGCCCGCGGTGATGCGCTGGGCGAAGGGCCCCTCCCCGGTCTCGGTCACCACCACCGCGCCCTCCGCCGCCGCGGGCCCGGGGGCCGCTGCCTCGACCCCGCCGTCGAGATAGCGCCCGACCCAGGCGGAGAGCACCTCCGCGACATAGATCGCGTCCGACTTGCGGCTCAGCAGGTGGTCGGCGTCGTCCAGCGAGATGAAGCTCTTGGGATGCTTGGCGGCGCCGAAGATCTCGCCGGCGTTCTCGATGCCGACGGTCTGGTCGCGCGGTGCGTGGAACACCAGCAAGGCCTTGCGCAGCTGCCCGAGGGCGTCCGAGAGGTGCTGCTGCGAGATGTCCTCCAGGAACTGCTGCTTGACCTTGAAGGGCCGGCCGGCGATCTCGACCTCGGCCTCGCCCTCGGCAGCGATCTGCTCCAGGGCGCCGTGGAAGAGGTGCTGGACGTGGGCCGGAGCAGAGGGCGCGCCGATGGTGACCACCGCGACCGCTTCCGGAATCTCCGGCGCGGCGGCCAGGACCGCGGCCCCGCCCAGGCTGTGACCGACGATGATTTTCGGCGCCTGCCGGGTCTCACGCAGGAAGTCGGCGGCTTTGATCAGGTCGGCGACGTTGGAGGAAAAGTTGGTGTTGGCGAACTCGCCCTCGCTGTGGCCCAGCCCCGTGAAGTCGAAGCGCAGGACCCCGATGCCCTGTTCGGCCAGGGCCGCGGCGATCCGCGAGGCTGCGAAGATGTCCTTGGTGCAGGTGAAGCAGTGAGCGAAGAGTGCATAGGCCTTGGGCTCGCCCGCCGGCAGATCCAATCGCGCCGCGAGCCGGTCGTCCAGGGCGCCGGTAAAGGTCACCTTCTCGCTGCCTTCGGCCATCCTCGCCTCCCATTCTTTTGCTGACCCGCCGGTCCCCTGGAGCGTTGCCGACTCGGCGCCCGGCGGAGTATTCCGGGGCCAAGCTTTACACCAGCCCGCGGCCGCGCGACAGGGGACCTCAAGAAATTGGGAACGGGCCCTCGTGCCGGGCCCCGCGCGCTGCGGAAGGAGATCGGATGAACGCCGACGACGTAAGGGTCCTGGCCTGCGACACGGTCTTCCAAGGCTACTTCCGGATCGACCGCTACCGCTTGCAACACCGGCGCCACGACGGCGGCTGGACGGAAGAGCTGACCCGCGAGGTCTTCGAGCGCGGTCACGCAGTCGGGGTCCTGCCCTACGACCCGCTCCGCGACGAGGTGGTGCTGATCGAGCAATTTAGGGTCGGCGCCCACGCCGCCGGCTGGGCGCCCTGGCAGCTCGAGGTCGTCGCCGGCATCATAGACGAGGGCGAGACCGCCGAAGACGTCGCCCGGCGCGAGAGCCTGGAGGAGGCCGGCCTGACCCTGCTGGAGCTGGCGCCGATCGCCGACTTCCTGGTCAGCCAGGGCGCCGTCTCTGAGACCGTGCGGCTGTTCTGCGGCCGGGTCGACGCCACCGGCGCCGGCGGCATCCACGGCCTCGCGCACGAGGGCGAGGACATCAAGGTCGTGGTGGTCCCCTTCGCCGAGCTGACCGCGCTGCTGGCCGAGAACAAGGTGACCAACGCCACCGGCCTGATCGCCCTGCAATGGCTGCTCCTCAACCGCGACGCACTGCGGGCGCGCTGGTCCGGCTGAAGCCCGGCCCTGGCCTGGGGGCCTGCCGGGTCCTACAGGGAACCAAAGCCTTCGCCATGAGGGTCGGCCGTGTCATGACCAAAGCCAAGGCCATCGACAGGATAGTGCTCGCTCTGATGGCGCTCTGCGCCGCCCTTCTCATACCGCCGAGGGCCGGCGCGGACGAGGTCACCGACTGCGACCGCCTGGCGGCGGACCCCTGGGACGCCCGTCGCGTGGTCGAGCCACAAGCGCTGAGCGGAGCCAACGCCGGCGTCGCCGTCGCCGCCTGCCGCAGCGCCCTGGAGGCACGGCCCGGGTTGCCCAGGCTCAAGCTCCAGCTCGGCCGCGCCCTGCTGTTCCAGGGCTTTCCCCCGAAGGCACTGGAGCCACTGTCGCAGGCCGCCGAATCCGACTACGCCGCCGCCGAGTTCTATCTCGGCTTCGCCTACGAGCGGAGGGGCTGGGACGGCCACGATGCGGCCGCGGCCCGTGCCCACTACGAGAAAGGCGGCCGCCCTCGGCCACGCCCAGGGCCAGCACAAGCTGGCGGTCGCCTTGCTGAACGAAGAACGCGGCGACGGCGCGCGGCTCCGCGAAGCCCTGCCCTGGCTGGAGCGCGCCGCGGCCCAGGGCCTGGCCGAGTCCCTTTATCTGCCGGGCGCACTTCTTTGCCGAGTACGGCAAGCCGCTGCCCTGCAACGACTTGTGAAGCCGCGCCGATTGTCTTCGCCGGGTGCCGGGGCTAGCATCGCTGCCAGGGCAGAGACGCGCGAAAAAGAACAGATGGAGAGGCTCTCTTGGACATCCGCGACGGCTTCGTCGGGGCGGTCGGCAACACGCCGCTGATCCGCCTGCGTCACCTCTCGGAGGAGACCGGCTGCGAGATACTGGGCAAGGCCGAGTTCCTCAACCCCGGCGGTTCGGTCAAGGACCGAGCCGCCAAGTACATCGTCCTCGACGCCGAGGAGCGCGGCACGCTCAAGCCCGGCGGCGTGATCGTCGAGGGCACCGCCGGCAACACCGGGATCGGCCTGGCCCTGGTCGCCCGGGCGCGGGGCTACCGCACAGTGATCGTGATCCCCGAGACCCAGTCCCAGGAAAAGAAGGACATGCTGCGGCTCTGCGGCGCCGAGCTGATCGAGGTCCCGGCCGTGCCGTTCCGCGATCCCAAGAACTACGTCCACCAGTCCGCCCGCCTGGCGGAAGAGCTGGCCGAGAAGGAACCCAATGGCGTGCTCTACGCCAACCAGTGGGACAACACCGCCAACCGGCGCGCCCACTACGAGGGCACCGGGCCGGAGATCTGGGACCAGACCGACGGCAAGGTCGACGCCTTCGTCTGCGCCATCGGCACCGGCGGCACCCTGGCCGGGACCAGCCGGGCGCTGCGCGAGCGCAAGAAGGATATCGTCATTGGCCTCGCCGACCCGCCGGGCGCTGCCATGTACAGCTACTACACCACCGGCGAGCTCAAGGCCGAGGGCAGCTCGATCAGCGAGGGCATCGGCCAGGGCCGGATCACCGGCAACCTGCAGGACCTCGAGGTCGACGCGCCTTTCCAGATCTCCGACGAGGAAGCGGTCGCGCTGGTCTTCGACATGATCGAGCGCGAAGGCCTGATTCTGGGCAGCTCCAGCGGCTTCAACGTCGCCGGGGCGGTGCGGCTTGCCAAGCAGCTTGGCCCGGGCCACACCATCGTGACCATCCTCTGCGACTACGGCACGCGCTACCAGAGCAAGCTCTTGAATCCGGCCTTCCTACACGAGAAGGGCCTGCCGGTGCCGGATTGGCTGGAGCAGGGTGCGGCCTGATCCGGGCGGCGAGCGAGACGATGAGGGGGAGCTAGCGCGATGGAGTTGATTTTCCGCGACGACGCCTACCAGCGGTCCTGCGAGGCCGTGGTCGTCTCGGCCGACGAGACCGGAATCCGGCTCGACCGGACCGTCTTCTATCCCATGGGCGGCGGCCAGCCCGGCGACAGCGGGATCCTGCGCCTGGCCGAGGGCGGCAGCCTGCGCATCGTCGACGCGCGCAAGGGCGAGAGCCTCGACGACGTCCTGCACATTCCGGAAGAGGGCGCCGCCCTGCCCGCCCCCGGCACTGCGGTCACCGCCGAGATCGACTGGGACCGCCGCCACCGGCTGATGCGCATGCACACCTGCATGCACGTCCTCTGCTCCCTGATCGAGGGCGACGTGACCGGCGGCCAGGTCGGCGAGGCCAAGAGCCGTCTCGACTTCAACCTGCCGGACACCCAGCTCGACAAGGAAGCGCTGACCGCGGCGCTCAACCGGATCATCGCCGAGGACCATCCGGTGCAGCCGCGCTGGATCACCGACGAGGAGCTGGCGGCCAGCCCGCAGCTGGTGCGCACCATGTCGGTCAAGCCGCCCAGCGGCCACGGCAAGGTCCGGCTGCTCGAGATCGAGGGCGTCGACCTTCAGCCCTGCGGCGGCACCCACGTGCGGCGCACCGGCGAGATCGGCCCGGTCGCGATCGGCAAGATCGAGAACAAGGGCCGCCAGAACCGCCGCGTCAACATCCTCTTCGCGGAGTAGCGCAAGGGGATGAGGCTGACATCAGAAATCCCCTCGCTGTCATGGCCGGAGTTGGCGGCCTGCCAGCCGAGGGTCAAGTCCACCCAACCAAATCACGAGAGATAGAGTCGAAGCATGACCCAAGCGATCCAGGACTCCCTGGTTTCCACCGACTGGCTGGCCGATCACCTGCGGGCGCCCGACGTCCGAGTGGTCGACGCCACCCTGGCCCTGCCCAACGAGGACTGGGACCCGCGTGCCCGCTTCGAGGACTCCCACATCCCCGGCGCGGTCTTCTTCGACATCGACGACATCGCCGACTCCGCCTCCGACCTGCCGCACATGCTGCCGGCGCCGGAGAAATTCTCCTCCCGGGTCCGCAAGCTCGGCCTCGGCGACGGCACCCGCATCGTCGTCTACGACCAGCAGGGCCTGCGCAGCGCGGCGCGGGTCTGGTGGATGTTCCGGATCTTCGGCCACGACGACGTCGCGGTGCTGGACGGCGGCCTGCCCAAGTGGCTGGACGAGGGCCGGCCCAGCGAGGACGGCCCGGCCCGCGCCGGCGAGCGCCACTTCAGCGCCCGCATGAACACCCTGATGGTTCGCGACAGGGACCAGGTCCTCGACAACATCGATAGCAAGCGCGAGCAGCTGCTCGACGCCCGCTCCCGCGGCCGTTTCCAGGGCACCGAGCCGGAGATCTGGCCGGGCCGGCGCGGCGGCCACGTCCCGGGCAGCCTCAGCCTGCCCTTCAACGAGCTGCTGGCCGAGGACGGCCGGACCCTGCTGAAGCCGGCCCAGCTCAAGGAGCGCTTCGAGGCGGCCGGCATCGACATGGCGCGGCCGGTCATCACCACCTGCGGCTCCGGCATCACCGCCGCGGTCCTGGCCCTGGGCCTGCACCTGGCCGGCCACAAGGAGGTCGCGGTCTACGACGGCTCCTGGGCCGAATGGGGCCAGCCCGGCGACACCCCGGT
>JASJAL010000058.1 GCA_030067055.1 Kiloniellales bacterium
CGATGTGATGCCAGGAATAACGTCGTAAGGGATGCCGCGCGCCGAAAGCGCGGCCGCCTCCTCGCTGCCCCGGCCGAAGACGAAGGGATCGCCGCCCTTGAGGCGAACGACGCGCCGGCCGCTTTCTGCGAGACGAACGAGCAGGGCGTTGATCTCGCCCTGCGGCACGGGATGATGTCCGGGCTGCTTGCCGACGTAGATCCGCGCCGCACCCGCCGGCGCCATGGCAAGGATCTCCTCGGAGACGAGCCGATCGTAGACGACGACCTCGGCGGATTCTAAACAACGCAGCGCCTTGACGGTGAGTAGGTCCGGATCGCCAGGTCCTGCGCCGACCAGAAAGACCCGTCCAACGTCCTGCATCAGAGCCTCCCTTTGGCAACCCTTGGAACGTCGACGGGCGGCCGGTCGAAACCCGCCGCCCGTCCACACTTCAGCACGCTCAGTAGACGTCCTTGCGCGTGTTGTAGACGTTGAACTTCCCGGTCGGCGTCTTCAGCCGCGGGTCCTTGATGACGTGCTTCATCTTGAGGGTCTTGTCGTCGACGACCACGATGGCCGACTCCTGGTCCACGGCGTTCCAGACCGAGAACCAGATCTCGTCGCCGGCCCGGTTGAACTCGCCCTGCACCACCCGGCGCACGCCTTCGCTGATGCCGGACCACTCGCCGATCGGAAGCACGGTGTACTCCGGCTCCTCCTTGGTCAGGTCGGCAATCTTGAAGACCGCAACCGAAGAGGCGATCTCGGCTTCCGGGTTGAGCGGCGTGTCAACGTAGAGGTGCTCTGACTCCGGATGGGTCTTGACGAAGAGCGATCCGCCACCCTGCCCCTCAAGAGTTTGCACAACCTTCCAGGCGTGCTCCTTGTTCTTCTCGGGGTCGGTGCCGATCAGGGAGATCGTCTCGTCGCCCAGGTGGCTGGTGACCCAGACCGGTCCGAAGGTCGGGTGCACGATGTTGGCACCGCGGCCCGGATGCGGCTTGATGCCGCCGGACTCGATCACGTCGACCAGAACGCCTTCCTTGGTGTCGACGATGGCGACCTTGTCCCGGGCATTGGCCGCGACCAGGAAGTAGCGGCCAGTGGAGTCGAAACCGCCGTCGTGCAGGAAGCGCTCGGCCTCGATCGCCGTCACCTTCAGGTTTTTGATGTCCTGATAGTCGACCAGCAGGATCTGCCCGGTTTCCTTGACGTTGACGATGAACTCGGGCCGATAGTGCGAGGCGACGATGGCCGCGACCCGCGGCTCCGGATGGTATTCCTGGGTGTCATAAACCATGCCCCGGGTGGACATGATCTTGAGCGGCTCAAGGGTGGCACCGTCCATGATCACGTACTGCGGCGGCCAGTAGGATCCGGCGATGGCGTACTTGTCCTCCCAGCCCTCCATCTTGGATGTTTCGACCGAACGCGCCTCCGAGCCGATCTTGAGCTCGGCCACCGTCTTCGGCTCCTCCATCCAAAGGTCGATCAGGTTGATCTTGGCGTCGCGGCCGATGACGAAGAGGTAGCGGCCGGAGGCCGAGAGCCGGGAGATGTGGACCGCGTAGCCGGTCGGGATCACCGCAACGATTTCCTTGGAGTCGCCCGTGATCAGGGCAACTTCGCCGGTATCGCGCAGCGTCACCGAGAACAGGTTCTCGATGTCGAAGTCGTTCATCTTCTCGGTTGGCCGATCCTCGACCGGGATGTGGACCTTCCAGGTCTCCTTCATCTCGGTCATGCCGAACTCCGGCGGCGCCGTCGGCTCGTTCAGCAGGTAGCGGGCCATGAGATCGATGTCTTTCTCGGAGAGATCGCCCGAGGTGCCCCAGTTCGGCATCCCGCCCGGGGAGCCGTAGTTGATGAAGTCGCGGAGGTACTCGTAGCCGCTCTCGCGCGTGAGGTCGGTGGTCAGGGCCTTGCCGGTGGCGCCCTTACGCAGCACGCCGTGGCAACCGGCACAGCGCTCGAAATAGATCTGGTTGGCGCGGTTGAACTCTTCCTGAGTCATCGAAGGCACGCCTTCCTTGGCGCCGGGCGCTTCGAGCTCGCCTTCCTTCAAGACGTCCAGGCTCGGCTCGTATTTGCCGCCTGGCGTGGTGTCGTGCTTCTTGACGTCGGCGGGCGACGGCGACTGAGCGCCGGCCGGAAGCGCCAGGCCGAGCGACAGGACGAAAGACAACGCGAGAGACGACAGCAACGCCGCCTTCCGCTGTGCAATGCAAGCAAACATGGGCTCTCTCCCAGGAATCGTGGAGCGACGCTAGGGTGCGCCGCAGCACAACCTGTCGCCTTGACTTCGGTCAAAAAGAGCCGCGGTGCCGGATTGATCTTGGTCAAGGCCCGCCCCCAAGGCCGGGCTAGTGTCCTCGAATGCCGCTCGCCCCCATCCTTTCGCGTTTTGCTGCAATCCTGGCGGTGCCTCTCCTGCTGGCGACCGCCGGAATTGCGGTCGCCGCCGAAGCCGACGTCGCCGCGGAGCTCTTCGAGGTACCGAAGTCCGCGCTGAGCGTTGGCGGTTTCGAGGGCAAGCCGCCGGCCGCCGAGGTGCGCCACAATGGCCAATTGCTGGGCTACCTTGTCTCCAGTCAGGCGGCCATCGGCTCGGTCGGCTACTCCGGCAAGCCGGTTGACGTATGGCTGGCGATCGACCTGGAAGCCAACGTGGCCGGCGCCAAGCTGATCGCCCATCAGGAACCGATCCTGGTGATCGGCGTCACCCCGGAAGACCTGGAGGCCTACGTCTCCGGTTTCGCGGGCCTGGATCTCGCGACCGGCCGGCTCGTGACGGATTCGGAAGACCGCACCCTGCCCGACGCCGTGGCCGGCGCCACCGTTTCCAGCGCGGTCATCAAAGATGCGATCCTGCGCAGCGGCAGGGCTATCGCCGCGGCTCGCGGGCTTCTCGGGGGTACGGCCGGCGGGCCGACACTCGACCGCAGCAGCTTCGAGCCGGCAAGCTGGACGGCCCTTATCGACCGCGGGGCGCTGGTCCGGCGCGACATCACCCGCGGCGAGGTCGCGAACGTCCTGGGCGAGACGCCGCCGAGCGGGTCAGAAGCCGGGCAGACCTTCATCACGCTTCTGGCCGGCCTGGCCACGCCGCCGAGCGTCGGCCAAAACCTGCTCGGCCGGCGGACCTACGAATCCTTGCTGGCCGAGATGGGCGCCGAGGACAACCTGCTGCTGATCGCAGCAGAGGGGCTCTATTCCTTCAAGGGCACCAGCTATCGCCGCAGCGGCGTCTTCGAGCGCGTCGAGCTGCGCCAAGACGCCCTTACGATCAAGCTGACCAGCGAGTCCTATCGCAATGTCGAAGCGCTCAGCGCCGAAGCTGCGCCGGATCTGCGCGAGATCGGGGTCTTCAAGGTGCCGGCGACCAGCGGCTTCGACCCGGCCCGGCCTTGGGAGCTGGTGCTCCTAGTGAAGCGGGAGGCGGCTGCGGGCGGCCTGGTCGCGGCAACCTTTTCGCTGCGCTTTCGGCCGCCGGCCTGGCTTTTCGTCGACCCCGGAGAGGACGCCCCGAGCGAGGCCACGCCGCAGGAGGCCACCTTGTGGCAGGAGATATGGCGGGACCGGGCCTTCGAGATCGCGGCCTTGGCTCTGCTTTTGCTGATCCTGGCCGCGATCCTGACGTTTCAGGATTCTCTCGCCCGGCACTACCGGCTCTACCGTCGGGTTCGTATCGGCTTCCTGGTCGTCACCCTGGTCTGGCTGGGCTGGATCGCCGGGGCGCAGCTCTCGGTGGTCAACGTCCTCACCTTCATCCAAGCGCTACTGACCGGGTTCCAGTGGGAGCTCTTCCTTCTCGATCCCCTGATCTTCGTGCTCTGGGGCTTCGTCGCCGTCGGCCTTTTGTTCTTCGGCCGCGGCGTCTTCTGCGGCTGGCTCTGCCCCTTCGGTGCCCTGCAGGAGCTGCTGAACATCGCAGCGCAGCGGCTGCGCATTCCGCAGGTCCCCATTCCCTTCGCCCTCCACGAGCGGCTCTGGCCGATCAAGTACATCCTGTTCCTGGGGCTTTTCGCCATTTCCCTGCATTCCGTGACCCTGGCCTTCCGTTTTGCCGAGATCGAGCCATTCAAGACCGCCATCGCGCTGAAGTTCCTGCGCGATTGGCCCTACCTGCTCTATGCGGTCGGGCTGCTCGGGATCGGTCTTTTCGTTCAGCGTTTCTTCTGCCGATACCTCTGCCCGCTGGGCGCCGCGCTGGCGATTCCCGCCCGGCTCCGCATGTTCGAGTGGCTGAAGCGCAAGGTGCAGTGCGGCCGGGAGTGCCGGATCTGCGCCAGCCGCTGCCCGGTGCAGGCGATTCACCCCTTGGGCCAGATCAATCCCAACGAATGCATCCACTGCCTGAACTGCCAAACGCTTTACTACGACGCGACGACCTGTCCGCCTCTGGTGGCCCGGGCGCAGCGGCGTGCGCGGGCGAGCCAGGCCGCGGCGGCAGCGGAAGGCAAGTCGGCAAGCTGATGCTTCCCCCCGAGCGGTGTCGTATGACGATGCGCGCCACCCCTGACCGGGCAGGCTGGGTTCGGCGCTGAACCCTAGAAATTGATCTCGATCAATGAGCCTGACAGCGCTTCCGGCTTACACTATTCTAAATTGCGAGGTTCCAAAGAAGACCTACGAACCGGGAGTTCGTTATGTACGGCAAGCCCGTGGCGTCAGAGATTGCCCGCGAGGCCCTGATTCTCCGGAGCCTGCCGCAGGATCTTGCGGAGGAGCTTCTTCAGACCGCAGTCGCCAGGACCTTCGGCCGGGGCGAGACGGTCTTCCTCCAGGGCGATCCGGCCAACCACATCTTCATCGTGATCGAAGGCTGGGTGAAGCTGTTCCGCATGACGCCGAATGGCACCGAGGCCGTGGTCGGCGTTTTCACCCAGGGCCGGAGCTTCGCAGAGGCCGCGGTTTTCTCGGGTGTACCCTATCCGGTCACCGCCGAGGCAGTTACCGACTGCCAGCTGTTCTCACTTCCGGCCCAGGCCATCCTGTCGCGCATGCGGGCCCGGCCGGAGATCTGTCTGTCGGTGCTCGCGGCATCCTTCATGCACCTGCACGGTTTGGTCAGCCAAATCGAGCAGTTGAAGGCGCACACGGGCGCCCAGCGCCTGGCCGAGTTTCTGGTCGATCTCTGCCCGGTCGAGACCGGCGCCTGCACCATCACCCTGCCCTACGACAAGTCGCTGATCGCGGGACGCCTGGGCATGAAGCCGGAGAGCCTGTCGCGGGCCTTCGGTCGCCTGCGCGAACAGGGCGTGAGCGTATCGCACAACCAGGCCGCGATCCGCGACGTGGAAGCCCTGCGCGACTACGTCGAGGAGGATCGCGCCCTGGCCTGGAGCCGCGCCCAGTAGACCGTCTTTGTGAGCCTTCGGCTCAGCCCTGAACCAGATGCCGGTAGAGCTGCGGCAGCGCTGCGGTCAGGTTCTCCGGCTGGGCGACGACGGAAAAGCCGCCCGGCCCGAAAATCCGACCGAACTGTTCGCGTGACTTCGAGTCGATGGTGACGCCGAAGACGCTTTGGCCGAGGCGACGGGATTCCTGAATCGCCTTGCGGCTGTCTTCGACGCCGTAACGGCCCTCATAGTGGTCGAGATCGTTGGGCTTGCCGTCGGTCAGTATCAGCAGAAGGCGCCGACTGCGCGATCTCGACTGAAGCTCCTTTGCCACATGCCGAACCGCTGCCCCCAAACGGGTGTAGAAGCTCGGCCGCAGCTGCCCGATCCGGGCTTCGACCTTGGGACCCATCGCTTCCCGGAACGACTTGCAGCTCTCGACGTAGACCCGCTCCCGCCTCAGCGAGGAGAAGGCGTAGATTGCGGCTTCGTCGCCGCAGGCCTCCAGGCCCCAAGCAAAGGCGACCAGGGCCTCGCGCGCGACTTCGATCACACTCCTGCTGCCGACCGCGGATTCGGTCGAGCGGGAGCTGTCGAAGAGAATTGCGACGGCGAGATCCCGCTCCGCCGTCAAATTCGCCCGGTAGACCCGGTCCGTGATCTCGCCGCTGGCGCGAAAATCGACCCAGGCCCGGATCGCGGCATCGATGTCGAGATCATCGCCCTCGGGCTGGCGGGGCAGGATCACGCGCTTCGGTCTCAGCGCCTCGAACTGGCGCTTGACCGCCTGAATCCGCCGCCGCGCAGCGGCCTCGGTTAGGCTGTCCGGAATCGCTTCGGTCGCTTCCAGGCGGCTGGTTAGAACCCGGCAGTGCTCGGGCCAGTAGCTGCCGCGCCGGTAGTCCCATTCCGGATAGAGCAGCACGCCCGAAAGCCTTTCGCGGTCGACATCCTCCGGCGCCAGGTCCAGGTGCAGCTTCAGCCTCGTCTTCGCCGCCCCGAGGTTCCGGCTTACGGACAGATGGTCGTGATCGTCGGCCGCCTTCTTCGCAGCCTCGATGTCGTCGTCTTCGACCCTGCGGTTGATATTCAGATGCTCGGCCCAGGACAGAATCGATTCGAAGCGGTGCAGGATCAAGCTGTCCTTGCGCGCCGCCTGGTCGCTGGGACGCCGCTTGCCGCGAAACAGGCCTTGCTTCTCGGCCTCCTTCGCAGCCTCCTCTTGCTCTTGTGGCGCGTCGTCTTTCGACGACGGCTGAAGCGCCGGCGCCACGCCGCCTTCGGGCCACAGCGGCGGCGGCGCGAAGCGGCGATAGCGGCGGGGCGCGACCAGATCGTCTAGTGACGCCGAGGGATCCTGGACCAGCGCTGCGTAGCGACCCGCCAATGCCCCCTCCGGGGGCTCCTTCGGATCCAGAAGGCACCGGATCACCGCCTCCATCGCGGATTCCTCATCAGAAAGGCGGGCGGCCGGGGGGCGCATCGCCAGGCAGGCGGCGGTCAACTCGCCGTAGAGGCCAGTGAGGCCCGGGCAGGCCTCCAGGGCGGCCGCGGTCAAGCGGCAGGCCCGGCGCAGGCTTTGGACATCGGCCCGCAGTGGATCGTGGGAGGGGGCCTCCGGCGAAGGCAGCCCCGCACAACAAGCCACCAGCCAGATATAGAAGCCTTCGTTCATCTCGCGCCGCGGCGAGAGCGCAATCCGCGGCGGCAGGCGGAGCGTCTCGCCGTCGAAGGAAACCTGGCCGACCGGGGTTTCCGGACCGGAGCCGCGCGGGCGGCGAGAGGAACCGGCTTGCCGGCTCTCCGCGAAGGCCGGCTTGATCTCCACTTCCCCGGCGCCGCCGAGACCGCGAAAGAGGATGGCGAGCCGGCCTGACATCTCGTCCAAGGCGACGCCGGCTCCGTCGTCGGGTGCCTCTCCCTTGTTCCGTTCGAGAACGGCGTGCCACAGCGAGCCGACGGCCTCTTCCGGTTCCCAGGGTTTGAAGGATAGCCCGGCCACGGCCCGACGCCGGTCAGCCGTAGACCGCCGCGACGAGATCCCAGAGGCCGCGTTTCACCTCGGCATCGTCGCTCAAAGGCTGAATCAGAGCGACATCGACCGCCTGTTCCACGGCCATGCCGTCGCGGATCAGCGTGGCGGCATAGACCAGAAGCCGGGTGGAAACCCCTTCCTCCAAGTCCTGGCCCTTGAGGGCCCTGAGCTTGCCGCCCAGGCGAACCAGTGGCGCGACGCGATCCGGGCTCAGTCCGCTTTCGGCGGCAACGATCTCGGTTTCCGCTGCCGCCGGCGGAAAGTCGAATTCCAGCGCGAGGAAGCGCTGCCGCGTGGACGGCTTCAGAGTCTTCAGGATGTTCTGGTAGCCCGGGTTGTAGGAAACCACCAGCATGAAGCCGGGCGGCGCCTCGAGAACCTCACCGGTGCGATCGATCGGCAGGATTCGCCGGTCGTCGGTCAGGGGATGCAAGACCACGCTGACGTCCTTGCGGGCCTCGACCACCTCGTCGAGATAGCAAATCGCGCCGTCGCGTACGGCCCGGGTCAGCGGTCCGTCGATCCACAGGGTCTCTTCGCCCTTCAGAAGATAGCGGCCGATCAGGTCAGCCGCGCTGAGGTCGTCGTGGCAGGCCACCGTATGGATCGGCCGGCCGAGGCGCGAGGCCATGTGGGAGACGAAACGAGTCTTGCCGCAGCCGGTGGGTCCTTTCAACAGCAAGGGCAGACGATTGCGGAAAGCCGCTTCGAAGACGGCGCATTCGCCACCGAGCGGCAAGTAGAAGGGGGCTTCGTGGCCCCCTTCCCCTGCGAGCTCAGTCGGACTTGCCGCGTCCACGGGCCTCTACTCCGCCGGGGCGGCCGCCGGTGCGATCATCTCACGCTCGCGCGGCACCAGGATCGCGTAGAGGAAAAGCAGCGCTCCCACGACCACGACGACCCCAGAACCGAAGCGCATCACGAAGAAGATATGAAGCTGATCCTGGACGTCCATGAAGTATTCGCCCATCACCCGCTGGAGGTGGGTCTGCACCACCCCGGCGAAGGTCAAGGTGAAGGTCATGAAGGCCATGCCGCCGGTCATAAGCCAGAAGCTGACCATGTTCAGGACCTGGTTGTAGGGATCGCGATTGCGCAGCATCGGAAAGGCATAGGTCATGATCGCCAGGTTCAACGAGACGTAAGCCCCGAAGAATGCGAGGTGACCGTGCGCCGCCGTGATCTGGGTGCCATGGGTGTAGAAGTTGATGCCGTGGAGGGTGTGCATGAAGCCCCAGACCCCGCCGCCGAAGAAAGCCACCACCGCGCAGCCCAGCGCCCACAGCAAGGCCGCCTTGTTCGGATGCTCCCGGCGGCCCTTCCAGACCATGGTGAAGGTGAAGAGCACCATGGCGAAGAAGGGCACCACCTCGAAGGTCGAGAAGATCGAGCCGACCCACTGCCAGTAGGCTGGCGCGCCGATCCAGAAGTAGTGATGGCCGGTGCCGAGCAGGCCGCTGAACAGCGCGGTCGCCACGATAACGTAGAGCCACTTCTCGATGACCTCGCGGTCGACGCCGGTCAGCTTTAGCATCAGGTAGGCGAGGATCGAAGCCATGATCAGCTCCCAGACACCTTCGACCCAGATGTGGACCACGTACCACCAGTACATCTTGTCCAAGCTGAGGTTCGAAGGGTTGTAGAGCGAGAACAGGAAGAAGATCGCCAAGCCCCAGAGACCGAGCAGCAGGATGTTGGTGATCGCCGTCTTGCGCCCCTTGAGGAAAGTCATCGTGACGTTGAAGAGAAAGATCAGCGCGGCAACGATGATGCCGAGCTTGACCCAGAGCGGCTGCTCCAGGAACTCGCGCCCCTCGTGGATCCCGAAGACGTAGCCGATCACCGCGGCCAGCGCCCCGACCAGCAGGATCGCAAGCTGCAAGTACGCCAGCATCGGCGAGTGGATGTCCCGCTCCGCCTCCTCGGGGATCACGAAGTAGGCCGCACCGAAGAACCCAAGGAGGAGCCAGACGATCAGCGCGCTGGTGTGGATCATGCGCAGGATGTTGAAGGGCAGGGTCTCCGCCAGAAAGTTAGGAGCGACGTAGACCCACCCGGCCGCCAGTCCCATGGTCACCTGTAGGGCGAAGAGGACCAAGGCGGCGAGGAAATAGTAGAGAGCGATCTTCTGGGATTCGTATTTCATGCTGGTGTCTCCTGTACCGCTCTCAGCCCGCCTCGTTCGGCGGCCAACCCTGCGTATCGATCCGGCTGACCCACTCGAAGAAGTCGATCAGATCTTCCAGTTCCTGGTCGCTGAGGTTGAAGTTCGGCATCTGACGGCGCCCCTCGATGCCGGTCGGCTGGCTTTCGATCCAGATTTTCAAGGCTTCACGTGCACCCTCCGGATCGTCAGCGCCGCCATATCGTATCCAGACATTTCCCAGCTCGGGCGCGAAGTAGGCGCCCTCGCCCAGAATGGTGTGGCAGTTGATGCAGGAGTGCTTCTCCCAGACGTGCTTGCCGCGGGCGACCGCTTCGTTCAGGCCCGCGCTGTCCGTCGAGGTGTTGACGATGTAGAAGTGACTGTGAATGGTCAGGCCAACAAAAATAACGAGGAAGGCGAGCGATCCACCATAGAAGATGTTTCGCGCGCGCGATTTCGTCATGAGTTCTTTCATCGCGGCCCCTTGCGACCTCGGTTCGCGGTTTCGGTGCAGAGAAACTGATCTTATCCCGATCTTCTAACCTTGACCAAAATCAATCTTCGCGACAGTCGTGCTAGCCTCGGCGATCAGAACAAGCACCGACGCTACCGCATCGGCGCGCGGGACAGGACGAAGCCCAGGAAGCCGCCGGACCGAAGCAAGCCCGAGGTGATCCACAGCACCATCTGTTCGAGGGGTTTACGGGCAGTAAACTGCGCCTGCTTTCCTATCCCAGCATCCGATGCAGGCGCGCGTCCTTGGTTTTGAAGTGCTGGGTGAACCAGCTTTGCAGGTGCGCTGACAGGACCTCGTCGTAATCGGTGTACGCGCCGCGCGCTTGCTCTTCCATGATGTCGCGGATGCCATCGAGCAGCGCCTCGTGGTCCGCCTTGTGGTCGGCATACTGGTCGTAGCCGCGCTCGCGCATGATCTTCTCCTCCAGCGCGAAGTGCGCGGAGATCTGGGCATAGACCTCGCCCAGGAAGTCGGCCACCGCGTCGTCGTCCGCGCCGCCTTGGATTTGACCGTGCAACTCGTTCAGCAGGGCAATTAGGGCCTCGTGCTCGTGATCGACCGAAGCAATCCCGGTGCGAAACTCATCGCGCCAAACGACCAGGGTCATGGCCGGCCTCCCAGTGTTGGACCGCCGACGCCGGCCAGGCGGCGCGGCCCGTCGGGTCCGGGCGCCTCGGTGAAGATGAAGCCGCCGAACTCCGCCTGGAATTCGATGACCAGGCGCTGGCGGGGCGCGATCTCGACGGTCTCTTCGCGGGTGTAGTCGAAGCCCTCGGTGCGGTCGCTGTCGCGCAGGCGGGCGACCAGCCTGTGCCGGCCGCTGGGTACAACGAAGTTCGCGTAGAGTTGAGAGGGTCCGTCACCGAAGAGGCCGCTCGGCTGCACCGCTTCGCCGACCAGCAGTTCGCCGTTGAGCTCGACCTCGACCACGACCGACTGGCGGCCGCGGTCCTCGCAGATCATTGGCTTGCGCTCCAGCGGCGGCAGCGCGGCGATCTCTTCCGCGGTCAGGCGGCGGCACTCGCCCAGGCGCTCACCGCTGTGGGCAATGTTCAAGGTGAGCTGGCCCTGGTCTTCTGGAAAGCGCTGGTAGACCGGGCTGTCTGCGAAAAACCCGAGCAGGACCGCGATCAGGCCGTAGACCAGGACCTGGCCGAGGTATCTGAGCGCCCTAGGCATCGATTTTCTCGTCCTGGCGTCCGGCCTCCGGTCCGAGCGGCGGCTCCGGCGGCGGTCCGGAAACCGGTTTCGTCGGCGCCGGCAAGTTCGCCACTACGGCCTGGAAGTCTTCGATCGCGCGCTCCAGCCGGCCACGGTCGCCGCTGCCGGCCCAGCAGACCGACAGGCGCTCGCGCGGGACCCGCCGGCGCAAATAGGGATCGCGGCTGCCGGCCAGGCGCGCCGCCATCCACTCGATACCGAATCGATTGTGGCACTCGCCGTCGCGGCAGCCCGTGATGACGACCCCGTCGGCCAGGTCCCGGCTCAGCACGTAGTCGATGAAGGAGGGCGGCAGAGCCGCCGTGCAGGGCAGCGAGACTGCCGCCACCTCGGCCCGCCGGAGCTGCTCGACCGCGACGGCATGGTCACAACCGAAGACCAGGACGCGGCTTCGTCCCGAAAGCGGCGCGGCGACGGCTTCGATCCGTTCGCGCAGGGCTCGGAGGTTGCGCTGCGGCAGGTCGATCCCGGGAACCAGCGCGCTGGCCCGGCGAAAGGGCGTGCTGGTCGGGCAGGCGCCGGCGCAGATGCCGCAGGCAACGCAGAGATCGGCATCGACGACGGCTTCCTGCTCGAAAGGCAGGCCGTCGCTTCTCGGCCTCATCTGGATCGCATTGTAGGGGCAGTCGTTGGCGCAGCGTTCGCAGCCGTTGCAGTTCGCCAGGTCGACCACGGCCGCGGCTTCGGCCGTGCGGCGCAGCGGCGGCAGCCAGGGCAGCATCACCAGCATCAGACCCAGGACCCCGAGGAAGACCCAGACCGCGCCTTCGGAGAAGATATCCATCAGGGGATAGGCGACCAGGTAGTACCAGTCGAGATGGAGCACCGAGGGTACCGTCGACAGGTCCGCGGGGCCGTGACTGACCGCCGGCTTCACGAAGGAGAGCGCCAGCAGCATGACGAAGGTGCCGGCTGCAAGACCGCGCTTGGGATTGATCTGCGGCTTGGTGACCCGCTGCAGGTGAATCCACAGGACCAGGAGCAGGAGCAGCGGGACCACGATGTGGATGAAGGTCATCAGGGTGAAGAAGCGATCGTCCAGCGACGCCGGCGTGAGAAAGTTGCGCGCGATCGGCTCGCCGAAGATCCCAAGCCAGTCCAGCCATTCGGTACTGGCGATGGCGATGTACTGGGCGAGCTGGTCCCAGACCAGCCAGTAGCCGGAGATCCCGGCGATGAAGACCAGCCCGAGGACCGGCACCCCGGTGACCCAGGTGAACCAGCGGGGACCGCGATAGCGGCCGAGCGCGAACTCCCGCAGCATGTGAACCACCATCATCAGCACCATGCCGTCCGAGGCGTAGCGATGCAGGCTGCGCATCACGCCGCCAAGGTACCACTGCTCGCGGGTCAGGTAGGCGATCGATTCGTAGGCCTCGGTGGTGCCGGTGTCGAAGAAGATGTAGAGGTAGATGCCGCTGACCGCGACCACCCAGAAATAGAAGAAGCCAAGTGCACCCAGCTGGTAGAGCGGGTTCCACTGCGGACCGAAAAGGCCGTCCAGCCAGCCTTCCACGGTCTGGAAGCCCGCCCTCATCCAGCCCTGGATAAAGCTCAAGGCCGGGACTCCGGGAGGCCGGACGGTGCCGCGTGCCGGCTCCGCCACCAGGCGCGCAGCAACAGGCCCGCCATACCGAGCAGGCTGGCAGCGCCGATGGCGAAGGCGATGAAAATCGAGTAGTCGAAACGGTAGCGCTGGCTGTTCGGGTCGTAGTATGTGCAGAACAGACGGATCCGGTTCACCAGGTTGGTGACCGCGCCCGCTTCGGACCGCCGTCCGAACACCAGCTCCATCAGTGGCTCCACCAACGCGGGTGCGTTGAAAGTCGCGCCATAGACCTGCCTGTAGATGCGGCCTTCCGCATCGATCACCGTGGTTTGCGCCAGATGGTCGAAGCCGCGTGGCGAGGGAAAATAGATGAAGCCGAGGTTCTCGACCAGACGCTCCATTGTCCCGGTATCACTGCTCAGAAAGGCCCAGTTCGCAAGGTCGACGCCCTGGCCGTGCGCGAAGGCGCGCATCCGTTCGGGCGTGTCGCCGCGGGTATCGAAGCCGATGGTCACCACCGAAAAGCTATCCGCGCCGAGGCTGTCCCGCGCCACCGCCACCGCGTCTTGCAGCGTCTGTACGACGATCGGACAGGAGTCGGCGCAGGCCGTGAAAACCATGTTCACCACCAGGGGCTTGCCCCGGTACGCGGCCAGTTGGACGGGCCGGCGCCCCGTGTCGAGGAAGCTGTAGTCACCCAGCTCCCGGCCGACGGCTGCTTGGCTATAGGCGATCGCCGCCTTCGGATCGAAGGCGATGCCGGGCTCCGGCGGCCCTTGTGCCGCAACGGCAGGGCCGGCGATGGCCGAGAGCAAGCCCACGGCGAACGAGCCGATGCGCCTGGCCAGAGCATGCATGGCCCAAGCGTGCATGGCCGGCCCTATCCCAGGATCAAGCGATCGGCGATCGCGGCGAAGAGCAGGAGTCCGAGCTGGACCAGCGAAGCGAAGAAATTCGCCATCGCGGCCTTGGGACCGGGGTCCCGGACCAGCCGGACCGACTTCTGGACGAAGTAGGCGCCGCCGGCGGCCGCGCCCAAGAGATAGATCCAGCCCATGCCAAGCGCCGCCGGCAGCAGCGACAAGGCCACAAGCGCCACGGTGTGGCCGAGGATCACCCAGGCGGCAAAGGCATCGCCGAACACCACCGGCAGCATGGGCACGCCGGCCGCGGCGTAGTCCTTGTGCAGCGCCGTGGCCAGGCTCCAGAAGTGCGGCGGGGTCCAGAGGAAGAGAACAACGGCCAGCACGATCGGCGCGGCCGAAAGGCCCGGATCCACGGCAGAGGCCCCGGCCAGGACCGCGAAGCTGCCAGCCAAGCCGCCGAAGACGATGTTTGTCCAGGTCCGGTTCTTGAGCCAGATGGTATAGACAACGCCGTAGGTGAAGGCGCCGAGGAAGACGTGGATCGCGACCGCCGCGTTGAAGGCCCAAGCCGCCATGGCCACCGCGAGGGCCAGGATACCGAGGATCGCGCCCAGCCAGAGCGGCCCCGGCTTGAAGGCACCGGTCACGAAGGGGCGCCGGCGGGTCCGGGCCATGCGGGAATCGAGGTCGCGCTCGACGTACTGGTTGAAGGCGCCGGCGCTCGCCGCCGACAGCAGCACAGCCAGGGCCAGGATGGCGACCTTCCAGCCCTCGACCGCCGGCCCCGGCGTTACCGCCAAGCCACCGAGCGCGCAGAGCATGATCGCCAAGCCGATGCGGAGCTTGAAGACCGACCAGAGCTGCCCGATGGTACCTGCCATTCACCCTTCTCCGAATCCCGGCGCTCAGCTCAGCGGCCAGACCTCTGACAGGAACTTCCAATTGATGAAGTAGTAGAGGACGAAGGCCAGGAAGAAGATCGTGACCAGGACGATGGTACCGGGAAGCTTGAGGGTCCCCTCGCTGCCGTAGGTCGACACCGCGCCGCCGGGCGCCACGATGGGATTGGCCTTGATTGCGGCCTCGTCGCGGACCTTGCCGAAGAGGATCGAGCCCACCACGACGATCACGTACATGGCACCGCCCACAGTAGCCAGAATGGCGAAGATGCCGTTCAACCCCATCATCAGGAAGGCCGTGCCCGGATAGTCGAAAGTGAAGACCGAATCGCCGAAGGTGATGTCCCAGTGCCGGCGCGACACGCCCAGGGTCCCGGCGCCCATCATGAAGAGCGAGATTCCGGCGACCCCGATGCCGAAGACGTAGGGCTGCCACCTGGCGACCGCGGGCATGATCAGCTCACGCCGGAAGATCAGCGGCACCACGAGATAGGTGATCGCCATGAAGGCCAGCGTCGTCCCCGCAACCACGGTCGCGTGGAAGTGCCCCGGCACGTAGAGCGTGTTGTGCATCAGGAGGTTGATTTGCTCGGTGCCGAGCACGACGCCGGAGATGCCGCCGAGGAACCCGAACATCACCAGCGACATGAACATGCCGGAGAAGGCGGGGTTGCTCCAGGGCGCCTGGCGCAGCCAGCCGAAGACGCCCTTGTCGAATCCGCGCCGCCGCTGCGCCGCCTCGATCGCGCCGGGCAGGCTCATGCCGTGGATCATGCTGCCCAGCACCGCGAGGTACAGCGCGTAGCTGGTGTTGAAGACCTTCCATTCCGAGCTGAGACCCGGCTCGGCCAGCATGTGGTGGGCGCAGGCCAGTTGCAGGAACAGGATGTAGAGCAGGAAGGCGCTGCGGCTGACCTTTTCCGACAGCGGCTTGGCGCCAAGCACCAGGGCCGCGATGGCGTACCAGACGGCGACGTGGGCCGAGACGTTGATCTGCTGTGAGGAATGGCCCATGCCCCACCACACCAATTTGTACATCACGGTGTCGATGTGGCCGATGTAGCCGATCGACCAGAGGAAGGTCGGGATCAGGATGATCGCGCCCGAGGCAATGGTGAAGACCGCGATGATCGCGGCCGTGATCGCGCCGAATGTGACCAGCGGCACCGAGCCCTCGTAGGTCTTCTCCTCCTTGGCGATGACCAGGGTGCCGAAGAAGACCATGCAGCCGAGCAGAGCCCCGACCGCGAAGAGGATCAGGCCGAGGTAAAAGTGCGGCGCGGCCTGCATCGGCACGTAGGAAGTGAACATGACGCTGGATTCGCCCTGCAGAACAGCGATCGTCGACAGCAGGGAGCCGGCGATCATCAGCAGGAAGCCGAGCCAGGCAAACTTTGGTGCCGCCAGGCGGCAGTTCAGCAGCACCGCCGAGGCGAAGTAGAGCACCGCCATCTCGAAGAAGATGATCCAGAACAGCAGGACCGCCGCGCCGTGCGCGGTCAAGATCGCGTAGAACCACTCGGCCGGCAGGATGTGCACCGCCGGCCAGCGGGTCAGCGCCACCAGCAGCCCGAAGAGACCGCCGACCGCGAGGAAGACGACGGCCGCCACGGCGTTGACCTTGATGAGGGTTTCCGCCTTGGCATAGACGCGCAAGCCGGTATCGCCACAGATCCGATATTTCTCGTCTGGCCGGGCCAGAGCGCCATCCATTACGCCTGCGGTCATGACTGCCTCTATTGCTTGTCGACGACGCGGATCTTGCCCACCATCGTATGATGGCCGACGCCGCAGAATTCGTTGCACACGACGAAGAAATCGCCCGTCTCGTTCGGCGTGATCGTCAACACCATCTCGTAGTCCGGATGGACCTGGAGGTTGATGTTGGTCGGCTGCAGGGAGAAGCCGTGCTGCCAGTCCATCGAGGAGAGGTGCAGACGGTAGCTCTGGTCCTTCTCGAGCTCGAGGACCGGCCACCATTCCCACAGCCGGGAAATCATGTAGACCTCGCTGCCCGGCGGCGGGTGGACCACGGGCACGCCGGTGTCGCCTTCCTCGCCGATCTGGTACTGCTCGACCATTGCCTCGGTCTTCGCGGCGAAGGCGTCAGGCGTGATCCGATAGGCCTCGTTCGAGAGGTTCTGCTCGCCCTCCAGGTGCCAGTAGATCATCGCGAAGAACATCACCAGGCCCCAGAGGAAGGCGATCGAGATCCAGATGATCTCCATGCGATGCAGGGGCTCGGACCACCAGTTGCCCTTGACAGGTTGAATCGCCATGGCTGTCCGCTCCCGCTATTCCGCGATGGGAATCTGGATCACTTCCATGATTCCCCAGATCAGATAGAAGACCGTCGGCATCACGACGCCGAGGAACAGCAAAAGGAAGGGATTGTCCAAGAGGCGCTGCATGGCCGGAACGCGTTCGCTCGGCGCCGCGCCCTCCGCCTCGGATTGGGCATGACCGGAGTCTGAATCTGATGTCGACATGAGGGTCCCCTATCTCGCGAGCCTTCTACGCGGCCGGGAGTCCCCGCCGCAGCTTCGGACTCTGTCGTACTCAATAGTGTTTGGTGCCCTGTGCGCGTCCTTGACTTTGATCAAGGTCCGCAGGCGCCGCGGATTCGGCTAGCCGCCCGCGAAAGTCCGTATCAGCGAAAAGCTGACCAGCATCGAGACCAGGAGGATGGCGAAGAAGATCACGCTGCGCTGTTCGAAGCGCCGGCCCGCCATGGCCTCGAGGCGCTTCAGGGTCCAGTCGGAGAAGAAGTAGAGCGCGACCGTGACGACGCCGAGAGCGAGCAACTCCATCTCTGCTTGCCCCGATCAGCCCCCGGTGCTTTCCGCCGGCGAAACGGTATCGCCGCCATCCGAGGTCTGCGGGTCGAGGAAGCCGCCGAGCTTGGCCGCCAGGGTCTCGGGGCTCTCGTCGTGCTTCAGATAGGTCAAGGTCCGGCCGTCCGGGCCGATCAGGTAAATATAGGCGCTGTGATCGACCACGTAGCCCTCGTCGTCGTCGCCCACCTTGGCGTAGTAGACTCGGTAATCCCGCGCCACCTTGCGAATCTGTTCGGGGCTGCCGGTCAGGCCGACCAGTCTTGGATGGAAGGCGGCGACGTAGTCGGCCAGCACCTCGGGTCTATCGCGCTCCGGATCGATGGTCACGAAGAGCGGCTGCAGGGCCGCCTCCCGCTCCTCCAGGAGGTCCAGGGCGGTGGCCAGCGATGCAAGGGTGGTCGGGCAAACGTCGGGACAGTAGGTGTAGCCGAACACCAGGACGAGGTGCTTGCCGGGAAAGGACGCCTCGCTGCTGGGTTCGCCCTTGTGATCGATGAGCGAGAAGCCGCCGCCCGGGATCACCGCCTGCGCTGGAGGGCCCGATGCAACCTCGGCGGAAGGCCGGTCCCGTCCGGCGGTCAGCCAAAGCCATTCTCCGACGAGAACGGCACCGATCAACAAAACGACGAGAGTGACCCGCTTGAACCTCATCGGCTTTGCCCTCCAAGGCTGACGCGTCCTCCCAACATGGCTACGTCGGTCCGGGCGAGTGAGCCTTGACTTCAATCAAACGCCGCCTGCGTGCCACCGGTCACGGCCCGCGCCGGCGCAGCAGCATCGGTCCATAGACCAGAACGAAGCCAAGGAAGGCACCGGACCAGAGTACGCCCGAGGCGATCAGCAGCGCCATCTGGTCGAGCGGAAGCCAGGGAGCCGCGACACGCAAAGCCGCACCGATCAGGACCAGGGCATAGATCAGCTGAGTCGCCGGTCCGGCGGTCAAGGTCCGGCCGGTGTGGCCGAGCGTGGCCCGGGTCATGATCGCCAGGGTCATCGCGCCGACGGCGCCGGCGGTCAGCGCGTGAAGACCGCTGCTCAGTGCCACGCTTTCGGGACGCAGCGCAGCCAGTCCCAGCAGACACAGCCCAAGGGGCAGCCAAGCATAGCCGAGGTGGAGAATCAGGACCAACGGCTCCGCAACGCTTCGCCAGCCCCGCCAGCGCAGCAACCGCAGTGCCTGCAGCAGCCCGGCGGCGAGCATCAACCACCCTGCCGCCTGTCCCAAAGGCTGCAGGACCCAGAGCAGCAAGGCGGCTGCGGTCACCAGCAGGCAGGCCTTGTCGAAGCCACCGAATGGCTGCGGCAGCTTCGCCTCGCCGCGCTTGGCCATCCAGTTGCGCGTGAAGCTCGGCACCACCCGGCCGCCGACCAGGGCAATCAGCAGAACGGCCACGGCGACCCCGCCGTGCAGAACGCCCGTGGGATCACCCTCCATGGCGAGAAGGTGGAAGCCGATGTTGGCGGCGGCGAAGGCGGTCACCAGCAAACAGATCGGCAGGTTGCGCAGGTTGCGACCGGCCAGGATCTCCCGCCAGATCACTGCCGCCAGGACGACAAGAAAGAGCACGTCGAGCAAAGGCGATAGAATCCCAAGCGCGTCCCAAGGCGCCTGCGCCACCCGACCGAGCAACCAAAGCAGGAAAAGCCCTGCCAAGCGCGGCCCCGAGATCGGCAAGCGCCCGGTCCAGTTTGGGACAGCGGTCAAGAGAAAGCCGGCAAGGACCGCGGCGAGGTAGCCGAAGAGCATCTCATGCGCGTGCCAGAGCGCCGGCGCGACCTCCAAAGGCGGGTCCAAAACGCCGGAGAATATGAGGAGCCACAGAGGCAAGGCGCAGACGGCGTGGAGCCCCGCCGCCAGGAAGAAGGGACGAAACCCTTCGGCGAAAAGAACCGCACCGTCATAGCGCCTGACACTCTTCTGCATCTTCGCCGAGGGCTCGAATCTCTGGTCTGGGCGGACTGGCGGCAATCCCGCCGTCGCCTAGGCTGGCAATATGATTCGGTCTGGAGACGGCCAGAATGCGCCGCGATGGGCCATGACGAAAGTCAAGCTGCTCGGCTTGACGTTAGCGCGCGAATTCGGGACATCTGGTTGAGTTGGGTTGCGGCAAACCGGGACGATGGCGGAGCAATGGTTCCAGCGCGTCGCCTGCGCGCTGGCATTACCCCAGGGACTACGAGCAGGAGCCAGCGTGACGGATAGAGCCGAGCAGGGAGCGGGTAGCACCACGGGATCCCGGCCAGGACGCCGCCTCAGCCGATTCCAACTGATCCTGATCGGCCTCTTGGCCGGGCTCTTCTGCGGGCTTTTCCTCGGTGACTATGCCGGCGCGCTGCAGGGCGTCGGCGAGGTCTACGTCGGGCTCCTGCAGATGACGGTCCTGCCGTACATCGTTTTCTCGTTGATCGCCAGCATCGGGCGGCTTTCGGCGACCCAGGGCAAGCGACTGGCCCTGATTTCGATCACGGTGCTGGCGGCGCTATGGGCCATCGGCGCGCTTACCGTCTTTTTCATATCCTTCTCGCTGCCCTCCCGGGTGACGGGCGCCTTCTTCAGCACCCATCTGATCGAACAGCCGGCGGCCGTCGACTTCATTCGGCTCTTCGTGCCCAGCAATCCCTTCAATTCCCTGGCGAACAACATCGCCCCCGCGGTGGTGATCTTCTGCCTTTTGTTCGGCATCGCGCTGATCACGGCCAAGAGCAAGGAAAGTCTGCTTGGGCACTTCGATGTCATTCTCGAGACCTTGATCCGGGTCAACGGCTTCGTCGTCGCCTTGAGCCCAATCGGTATCTTTGCGATCACTGCTACGGCGGCCGGAACCTTGAGCTTCGAAGAGGTCGGCCGTCTTCAGGCCTACCTTCTAACCTTCGCTTTCAGCGTCGTTCTACTGACCTTTGTGGTCCTGCCGATGCTGATCGCCGCTTTGACGCCCTTCACCTATCGAGACATCCTTTCCGTCTCGAAGAACGCCCTGATCACGGTCTTCGTGGTCCAGAGCCTTTTTGTGGTTATCCCGATGCTGGCGGAGGGCGTGCGCGAGCTTATCGAGAAGTACCGCAAGGAAGGCATCGATACCGAGACGCGCCCAGAGTTCGTGATTCCGCTCGCCTATCCCTTCCCGCACCTCGGCAAGGTGCTGACGCTCGTCTTCATTCCTTTCGCCGCCTGGTTCTATGGAAGTCCCATGCTATTGGCGGATTATCCCCTGATCATCGGCACGGGCTTGGTCCTCTCCTTCGGCAAGGTCGTCACGACGATTCCCTTCCTCCTCCAGATGCAGGAACTGCCGGCCGATATCTTCCAGCTCTTCTTGCTGTCCAGCGTCTTCGCCGGCGGTCTCAGCGACCTGGTCGGCGCCATGCATCTCCTGGCCTTCACGACTCTGACCACCTGCGCAATCACCGGTTTGATCCGCATCAAGAAGGCAAAACTGGTTGCGCTGATGTTCCTGACGGCCGTCTTCAGCAGTTCGATGATCTTCGGAACGCGCGCAATCTTGACCAGCGGCTCGAATGGAAGCGACAGCAAGGCTGAGGTTGTCTTGAACATGCATCTCATGCTGCCGATGGTGGCGGCGAAAGTGCTGGAGACCGCCACCCCCAATCCAGTTGCCCTCTCGCCGGGGCAGTCGAGAATCGATCGGATTCGGGAGCAAGGCGTCATTCGTATTGGTTTTAAGACCGGCGACCTCCCCTTCGCGTTCTACAACTCCAAGGGCGATCTCGTAGGGCTCGACATCGACATAGCACATCGCCTGGCCAGCGATCTCGGAGCCCGCATCGAGTTCGTGCCCTTCACCGCGTCGACCCTCGCCAGGCAATTGGCGGAAGACCACTTCGACCTCGCTAGCTATTCTATTCCGTCAACGACGCGGCAGTCGCTCAGCCACTACCTGAGCGCCCCGACCATGAACTTCACGCTGGCACTCGTCGTACCCGAAGGTCGCAAGACGGAATTCAAGGACCTCGAATCTATCCGGCGAGGCGGTTCCTTCACTCTGGGCATTGCGGCCGGGAACATTTTCGCCAATCAGATCATCGAAAAGTTCCCGCAAGCCAAGGTCGTCGAATTGGAGTCCGAAGCCGAGTTTTTCGAGGGTTCGAGACGGGATCTGGACGCGCTCTTGACCAGCGCCGAAGGTGGCGCGGCTTGGACTCTGGCCTATCCCTTCTACACGGTGGTCAACCCCTTTCCTCGGCCACTCCGGCTGCCGGCCGCCTATCCCTTCGCCGGGCCGGACCCACGCTTCGAGCGCCTACTCAATCACTGGATTGAAGTCAAAAAGACCGACGGTACGTTCCAAGATCTTTTCGACCACTGGATCCTGGGCCGCGGCTCCGAAACCAAGGGGCCGCGCTGGAGCGTTATTCGCGACGTTCTCCACTGGGTCGATTAGGATCCGCCCGACGGCTGGGTCATCTCGGCGAAGCGCCGGCCGGCATAGCGCGCGGCGAAGAGCCAGACCAGGATCAGCGGCACTGTGACGGCTGACAGCCAGCGGATCGACTCAAAGTCCGTGAAGACCACGGTGACGCCCAGGCTAATCCCGACCGCCAGGGCCTTGGCAAATCGCTGGAGGAACATGTCGATGAAGGCCTTGGCCTTGTACTTCTCCTCCTTCGTGGTCGGCACGTAGAGCGATTCCTTGGCTGACTGGTTGATCGAATAGCTGAATCCGTTGTCGGCCGTGTTCAGCAAGCTGCCCATCCACAGGATCGGCAGGATCATGAAGCCGGCCGAACCGCACAGGATCGCAACCGGCAGCACCAGGAGCGCGATCCCGACGCCGAGCCGGGTCATGATCAGGCTGGTCAGAAAGAGCTGAACCAGGAAGGCCACCGTGTTGGTGATCGCGAAGACGGTCGCGAACTGCGCGCCGATCGCCGGTCCCTGCAGATAGTGAGCGACGGTGGCGGTGAACTGGAAATCGAGGATGGTCGAGACGATCTCGTAGATCCCGACGATGGCGACGATCGCCAAGAGATAGGGCGAGCGGAAGACCAGCCGTGCGCCATCGAGGGCCGGGTTGCCACCGACTTCCGGCTCGGGCTGGGCCGCGGGCGTCGCCGGCGCCGAGTCAGCCACCAACCGGCCGGCAGCAAAGGCCACCAGCACGATCGCCAGGCCAACGCCGAATGCGATCCAGAGCCAACCCGCGGTATCGACGCTCCGGATGAAGCCGGCCACGGTGATCGACCCGAAGGCGCCGCCGGTCACCCCACCGAGGCCGACCAGGCCGTAGAGCCGCTTGGCGGCATCCGGCGTCACGCTGTCGTTCAGGAAGGCGAAGAAGGTCGCGACCATCAGGGTCGAGAAGAGATCTCCGAAGAGATAGAAGCTCCAGACCGTGAGACCACCCGGATCATCGATCACGAAGGTATAGGCAACGTAGCTCGCCAGGAAGAAGGCGGTGAAGATGAAGGTGAGCTGCTGCCGGCGGAAACGGTTGGCCAGCCATGAAAAGACCACGACGGCGAGAAAGGCCACCACCATGTTCAGGACCTTGGCGATCTGCTCGGCCTGAGACGCCGTCAACAGCAATCCTAGCAGGTCGAAACCGCTTTGATCATAGTGTTCGATGAAGAGCGACTTCTTGATCGGCTTGAGGATCCAGAAGCTGGTGATGACCAGGAAAAAGTAGGCGAACATCAGGAGCGCGAAGGGCAGCTCCGAGCGCTCGACGGTGAAGACCGCCTTCAAGGGATTGTTAGTCGTCATCGGAACTCACCGACGCTAGAAGAGCGCAATCTCGCCGGCATCGACCCGCTCGAGTAAGGCCTGCATGCGCTTCCACACGGCATCGATCTCGAACCTTGCCAAGCCGAGCTGTACCACGTCACCGGAGATCCGCACGGCCTCGTTCGGGGCGAGGTTCTCGCCCGGTGGCACCGCGGTGAAGACGCCGAGCTTGTCCTTCTCAAGCTGAAGTAGAACGCCGAGGCGATCGAGATCCTCACGGCGCAGGCTGCGCAGCCGCTCGATCGAGTCGCGGCGCAGGGCCGGCACGAAGATCTTCTTCCAATCGTGCATGAAGGGGTTGCTGATGAAGGAGTTGAAGGTGATGTCGTTGTCGACGGAATAGATCTGGCGCCGGTCCGGCTCCTTCGAGATCAGGAAGTTGCTCTCCTTGGCGTCGGCAAAGTCGCTGAGATAGGTGAAGAGATTGAAGTTGGCCAGGTAGTAGGCGTAGGTCGGGTCCGATACGAAGCGCGCCTCGTCGTAATAGTCCTTGCTGATCGTCACGTCCTTGAGCCAGATATTCAGGAAGCCGAGAACGCAGGTCGAGCCCGGCAAGCTCGGTCGCTGCGGCGCGACGCCACTTCGCGGGTAGGTGGAAAGCGGGGCGCAGTAGGCCAAGCTCGTCGGCACCACATAGTCCTCTGGATCCAGAAAGAGCTTCTGCAACTCGTAAGCCGCGAACTGACGGCGCGGGCTGTCGTTGTATTCATCCAGGGTGCCGCGCGGCATCTCTTTCCACTTGAATGTGAGGTCAACCTTGTCACCCGAGTCATCGGTAAAAGCGATCGCAACCGAGCGCGCCCCGGAGGTGCCATAGGCGGTGCGCTCATCGGACTCGACATTGAAGTCGCCGGACTCGAGCTGCTCCGACAGCCGGGACTCGATGACGTCAGGCGGGTAGGGCCAGTTCGGGAACTTGGCTGCTTCGGCCGGCCGCTCGGCGGACTCGTACTGCAGCGGCATGCCCGTGTTTTTCGGAATGCTCGTGCAACCCGAGAGACCGAGCACAAAAACGGCCAAAACGGCCGAGATGTACGCGCAGGCTCCCTGAGTCCTCTTGCCTTGGCAGTCGGTCGACTCGGTCATCACAGATCTCCCTCATCCCTCATATCTAGCGCAAAGCGGATTGGGACGTAAGGCCAAGCTGGAGCCCGGTGACCGTCTGTCCTCAGCGCAGGTCTCGAGCAGAGGCGTTCCTGTCTGATCAGGAGTCCCTTGCTAACACCATGACGTTACGATGATTCCGGGCCACATGGAAAGCCAGGCGACTTCATTTGCTTGGAAAGCCCGCTGGCGTCGAGGCCTTCGCGGGGAAAGGGGCGCTCGGACTTCGACCGACCGCCACATCGATTGACGGCTTGAGTGCGGAGGGCCACGACCGGTCCGGAAAGCATGGCGAAGCGGCCATGAGCCGGCCATTTCGACAGTGGTGCTGTGCGGCGAGACCGGGGCCTGCCTTGGATCGGAGACCGCTTTCGCCGGTGCGTTCTTGAGCCTATCGACAGGCCCTGTCAGCGCCCTTGGAAAGGTTCACCCGGCCGGCGACTCTCCCACCGTCCGCCGTGACCTCCTCGAGTAAGAGCCGCTCACCCACCAAGCGATAGCGCGCGCGGATCGTGCGCACCTTGTCGTAATCCTCTCCGACGAGCTGACGCAGCCCGCCCAGGAGATAGGCGTCGACCCGGCGCGGAAAGACTCGTATCGGACGGGCCCGCGACAAACCGTGATGATGATCGCGAATCCGCTTTGCCGCGTCCCGCTCCTCGTCCGAGAGGCTTCCCGAGGGCCGCCGGATGAAGCCGCTGTAGCGATCGCGATTGATCTCCCAAACGGAGCCCGGCGCACCCTCCGCGATGAAGATGCGGTCGTCCCGGTCCAGGAGCGCCACTCGCATGCCGTAGCAGGTCTGCAGGCGCTGGTAGAGACGGAGGCGATCCGACTCGCGGGCAGGCCAGGCCAACTCGACCGTGGGCCCGGAGCCGTGCTCCAGCAGACGCAGGAGCCTGCGACCTTCGGCCAGGGCCACCTGGCCGGGCGCCACGACGGCGAGGTCCTCCCGCGGCTGCCGCTCGAAGACTTCGACCGGTTCCTGGCGGTCCGACTCCTCCTGAGCTGGAGCCGCCGGTGCCGGTGGAGAGGCGTCTTGCGACGGAGGCTGTGATTCTTCTGCCGGCGGCCGGGGCCGAAGCGCCGAGAATTGGGTTGTCGGCTTGGGGGCTTCATTGCGCGGTTCCACCTTGAGCGCTTCGATGGTCCGCCGCGGCTCAGCTTTCGATTCGCTCTCGCGTGGCGCGTCGGCCCGCGGCGCCTTCGCTTCCCCGCTTTCGGAGGCCGTCGGCGGGCTGGGAGGTGGTGGCAGGACGATGCTTGGAACCGCGCTCGGCCGGTCTTCCGTGCCCTCGACCGCCGCGGCCGGCTCTTGTTCCGGCGGCTCCGGACCTTCGGGTCTCGGCTGCGCCTGTCGATGATTGGCGGCGGCCGCCAGAATTGCCAGCACCAAGATGCCGGCGGAGAGGCTGTTCGATACCTTGGTTGCGAGATGGCGCTTCTTCATTCCCTAGCGTGCCATCTTGTCGACGAAGAGCAGCTCCATCTCCTCGGCCAGGGCGTGCAGTTCGCGAACGCGCTGCTCCGGACTCATGAGCTGCTCGCCCTCGGCGAGGGCGACCGACGCCCTCCCATCGGCCGAAGCGACGCCGCCGAGGACCTCCGCGCGGCGCTTCGCGACCGCCGGGTCCCGGACTGCCGGCAGCGGCTCCGCCGCCGGAGCTTCAGGGCTTTCGGTGTCTGGGCTCCCGAGGTTTGGTGGGGTCGAAGCGGCGGCCTCGGGCTTCGCCGCCGCATCGACTTCTGGAGCAACTGCCGGACCGAGGGATCGCTGATCGGTGTCTTCCGATACGGCCTCGGGCGCTTCGGCCGCCTTCGCCGGGGCGGCCGGCGCCTCGGTGCTCGTTCGAACCGGCGAATCGGGCCGTGCCGGCGTCTTGTCCAGCTCGTCCAGCGCCGCGTCGACCTTGTCCCGTGCGACTTCGCCGAGCCGGTCGGCCGAGGTCTGCAGGTGGTCGCTGGCCGCGTCCAGATCGCTCCGATCCACGCCGAAGAGGTAGACCAGTGCCGCGATCACGGCCGCGTTGAAGAGCAGGAATTTCATGGCGCGGTCTCCTCTTGGCTCGAAGGCTCGGCGGCGCGAACGGCCGGGATCGGCTGACTTTGCGCGCCCGCAATCAGCAGGAGGCTCCGCAGAAAGGCCGAGGTCGGCAGCCCGACGACCGTGGTCATGAAGGCCATGCTGAAGTTCTCGGTCAGGCCTCTGATCACGACCTGGATCGTGTCCGGCGTCAGTTCCTGCCCGGCCAGGCTGCCGATGCCGAGACTTATGCCGAGCAGGGTGTAGGTCAGCGCCAGGGTCGCGATGCCGTTCGCCGACTGAACCCCGGCCGTGAGCCACGGCTGAACTTCGGCACCGATCTTCCTGGCCTTGCCGACCTTGACCCAGCAGAACAGCGCCAAATAGACCAGGCCGGCCAGAACCGCGGCGAAGGTCAGGCCGAGCACGTCCCAGGCCCAGCTCGCGATGTCGTCGAGGCTGGTCGAGGTCGCCATGACCACGAAGGCCGCGGCGATCACCAGCCCGCCGAGCATGAAGCTCGTGGTCTGGGACGCGGTATCGATCAGCCGAATCGCCCGGCGCACGTCACCGCCTCCCGACCCGGGCGCTCATCAGGGAGTTGGTCGTGACGCCGACCTGCTCCAGCCAATGATCGATCAGGGTCCGGTTCTTCTCGATCGAAGCGTGGACCAGGAAGGTCAGATCGTAGTTCTGAAACGCGGTCCGCACGGCGGGCGTGTTCCGGCCCTTGAGGCTGCCGTCGCGCATCACCATGCGCTCCAGGTCGACCAGCCGGGCCCGTGAGACCTCCATGCTGCTCTCGCGTTCCGAGGGACTCATGTCAGGCGAGAGCGAAGTCTTGAGGGCCAGAGCTCGCTCGCGCTCCAGGTTCTCGACCGTCCCGGCCTGAGCTGCGGCGGTCGCCGACATCAGCCCGAACAAGATGATGGAGAGAGTGATGGGTCGATGCTTCATCTTCCGTTCCTTTCCTGAGTCTCTCACGGCACGAAGAACTCGACTGCCGCGGTGATGCCGACGGCTTCGGCCTCGCCTTCGGGCTCCGCCTCGCCGCCACCGGTCAAGAGATCGGACAGCGCCAAGGCGTCGAGGGACACGAGCTTGGCCATGTAGCCGAGAATGCTCTCCTCTTGATCGATGATCGCGATCTCGGACTGGGTTTCTCCGACCAGCTGGCGGAGATAGGCCTGCTTCGTGACCGGACGGCCGTTGATCTGGGAGTCGGCGCTCATGGGGTGGGACTTGATCGCGGCCAGCAGCCGTTCGATCGCGACCACGTTCTTGGCATGCTCGCGCGCATACTTGCTCTGGCCCGTCATCGGCGTGCTGAAGAGCTTGAGGTCGACCTTGGAGATCGACCGCTCCAACCGGCGACTGGCATCTTCCTGGCGCTCGACCAGCGCCTGCCGCTCCGGAGTCATCGCCGCCTCTTTCTGGCCCAGCTTGTTGAGCAGCCTTTCGTAGAGGCGCATCTTGGTGGTCGCCTGCTGACGCCGCAGGTCCTGATGCCGGCCGACGAGTTCGAGGTAGTCCCGCTTCTCGGCCAGGAACTGGTGCCTCAGTTCGGTCTTGAGATCGCCTTCCGCGGCGTCGATCGCAAGCTGCAGGTCGGTCAGCGTCTGGGTCTTCAGATCCATGAGGTTTTCCGTATCCCGCAGGGAGGCGGCCAGCCGCGAGCTTGCGAAGTCGTTCTCGACGGCCTTCTTGAGGTAGGACCCGGGCAACTTGATCAGCCGCTCGCTTGCGACCGGGTTCCAGACCGGCCCATTCGGTTCCGTGCTGGCCAAGGACTGCGACAGAGACGCCAGCAGTGCCAAGGTCAGGAGAACCGCCACGGTGATGTGAAGCAGGGTCGATCTGCCGCGGGTCTTCGGGAGCATTCGGATCATCGCTTGCATCCTCGCTTCGGGGGCCCTGACGTCAGTTGTGCTTCCAGTATTCGACGCGGCGCATCTCGTCCTTGAGGGCCGAGCTCACGTTGAGCGTCGCGTACTGGCCGAAGTCGGTCGGATCCCTCTGGCCCAGCAGCACCTCCATGGTCTCGCGGAAGGACGAGCCATCGGGGTAGTAGAGATCCCTGTCGGGAAAGGCCTGCTTGAAGCGCTCAAGGTTTCTGCGCGCCGATCCGGCATCCCCGCCCTTGAGGTAGTTCTGGACCGTCAGGGCATAGGCCCGCATGCGTTCGTCGTCGGAAACCGTCGAGGCGTCGGGCCCGAGATCTGAGCCGCAGCGCTCGAGTAGACGGGCGCTGGCCAAGTAGCGGGCCGGATCGCCGCTGGTGCGGGCCTGGGTATCCAGGTCGACCGCCTCGTCGCGGCAGGACTGGAAGCCCCGCATCGCGGAGAGATCCTGATACCGCTCCTCGCGGAATGTGATGCTGTCGAAATCCGGCAGCGACGGAGTCATGCTGCAGGCGCTCAGCGCGGCCGCCATCGCGGTCGCCAAGATCGAAAAGCGCAGACCTCGAAAAACAGTCTGTTGTCGGAGATGACGCTTCATCGCCCGGTCCCTTCTTGTGGTTGCCGCAAGGGGCTATGGAAGGGCTTGGGCGATTTTCCGAGAGGCAAGGCTCGATGGGGCTCGGCACGCCCGAGGGCCGCCGCTTCAGGGCGAAATGACGTGCGTCGCGTCGATGACGTTCAGGCCGGCGCGCCTCAGGTCGCCGACGAGGGCTTCCCACTCCTCGACGCTGCGCGACGGGCCCAGCGCACCGGAGATATCCGCCAGCCTCCCCGACATACGTTCCTCCGCTTCCGGGCTGGCGATCACGGCGAGGCGATGAAAGAGATCGCTCTCGAAGCGCCGTGGCAGAGGCACATCGATCGACAGGCTTTCCGCTTCCCGGAGCGTTTGGGCGCGCGTGAGGGTCTTGGTGTGCAAGTGCGGCGTCTCCTTTCCGGCCCTCGCGCCGAAGACCCAGACCTGGGCCGCTTCCCTACCATTGGTGATCCTGTATTGGAGCCGGCAGAGCCGATCGCCGGCGCGGGACCCCACGAGCGCGCCGGGAGACAGCGCAGTCTCCGTAATCTCGGGGTCTGCCGTCCCGAAGGTTACGGCCGCGCAGCTCTCGCCCTCCTGGGCGCGGAGCTCCACGGCGGCGACCGACAACTCCGGCGAGCTGGGCAGCCCGCGTTCTTGTCGTTCCACGGCGCCGATCGGCGCCAGGAGGTGGCTGCCCCATCCGCCAGCCAGGAGGAACGCGCTCACGAGGCCAAAGCCGATCAGCGACCAGGCGAGAGCCCGTTCGTCCCGGGCGTCACGGGAAATGGCCAGGGAGGCGGCGCGTCCGCCGGCCCCGCGGAGTGCCGGCAGACCGAGGTGCCGCAATACCTCGTCCGCCGAGCCGACGGGCATGATATCGACTGCGTGGCCATCGACACGCGAAGTTAGATCCCCAGCGTTGCCCTTTGGGACAAAGAGCGTGATCGGTGTGCCCGAAGCTCCGAGCTTGCGAAGCAGTTCCGAGGAGCTTCGAAGCTTCTCGTCGAGGTGAGAGATGGCGAGGACCTCGCGGTCACGGTCGACTTCGCCCGTCAGCCAGATCGCCCGTTCCGCGGCCTGGTTCTTTTCCGCGAGGCGCCCGGCCGCGAAGAGGGCGTGCGCGACCAGGACGCCGAGTTGCCAGCTCAGCCCCGAGGAGATCGGCCGCGCCACATCGAGGCGATAGGAGGAATGGCCGAAGGCCGCCTCTAGAAGGCCGGTGGGACTGCGGACGAAGGCGTCGTAGCCCTGGCTGATCGGCAGCGAGACGGCCTTGCAGTCGAGGCAGATCACCGACCTGACGTTCGGGTCCTCGGCGGTGATGCGCTGGACCTCTGCGGGACCCTCGGTCGTCGCGATGAAGACTCTGAACTTGGTCAAGACAGGAACACCTCGCTTTCGGGATCCCGAAGCGCCCGGACCAGTTCGGACTCGGCGTCGGCCAGGAGCTGAATCGTCCCGCCCTCCGCGCCGGGCAGCGCATGCTTTACCAAACGGTCGTCCGGCTGGGACACGAAGAGCGTGCGGGGCGGCCGGGACGCGAGGTCCAGCACGTCGATGACCACGTAGACCTGGGCGGGCTCGGCGCGGGAGGGACGCAGGCTGATCGTGAAGCCGGTCCCGCGGCGGCTCGCCTCCAGGCCGCTGCTGGCCGCGGCGAGCCGTGGCGCGTGGTGGCTCGCCCGCTTGCGCAGCAAACGCTGCAAATCCATCGCCAGGCTCGGGCGAGTCGAGAGAGCCCGCTCCAGGGCTTGGCTCATGGGACGCTCGGGGTCGGTCACGTAGGCGTAGAGATCCGAGAAACCGGCACTTCGCTCGCCAGCGACCGGCTTCCCTCTAGCGGCCGCAAGGTCGTCAAGCGCGGAGAGCGCTTCGAAGGCCCGCCTCGCTGCCTCTCGTTGGTCTCGCGTCACGCGTCCCCAGGTGTTGGTCATTTCGCACACCGTAGATCATGAAAAACTGACGGTTGAAGGTTTGCCGGTCTTGCTCGAATTGACTTTGCCAGTCGGTCTCGGGGAGCCTCAGCGCGGACAGATGACCGACGTGTGCGGCGAGTTCACGTCTCAGCTCCAGGAGCGGTTCGATCCCGGTGACAAAGGCCTCCAGAACCTCCGGCGTTCGGGCCTCGCCATCTCGGAAGCCCTGTCTTGCGAGGCCCCTGAAGGCGGCCTTCGCCTTTTGCATCAGCGATGCCATCGCAGGCCCAGCGATCGAGGAGTCCTCGAGAGTCGAAAGCAACCTTTCCCCGAGTTCGCCACCGGTCAGCGGGATGACGTTCCGCGGTACGTCGGACGGCAGCAATCGACTGCGCAGCGAACGCAGGTCGATATCGGGGCGCAGCGCGATGGCAATGGTCAGGGCCTCCCAGCGGCGCGCGCACAGCAGAACGTAGAAGCTGGCGAGCAAGACCCGGTCGACGTGGCCGCGAAGCGCGTCCAGACGGTCCCGCCGGCTCCGATAGTCATCGGATGCGGAGCCCTCGATCATCTGGCGGAGGCCTTCGGCCGGAATCTGACGCCGCAGGGCCTGAGAGATCCGGGTCTGGAGCGCGCCGAAGACCTCGCTCCGCATCAAGGACAGCGCCAGAGCGCGACGGACCGAGCGGTGCTCGATCAGGAGATCGAGTTCGGCCATCTCGGTCTTGGTCAGGAACTTGATCCGCCGGGCGCAGGTCTCGCGCAAGCGGGTCAGACAGTCCTCGCGCTCCTCGAAGGCTTCGACCGCAGTCTCCAGGTCTGCGGGATCGACCTCACCCGCTTCGCGCTCGGGACCGATTGCCCGCGGACGTGTGAGCGCCCGTTGATCGCGAGCCAGCACCAAGGCCTGGCGCAGGCGCACGAAGCTCCGAAAGACGGACAAGAAGGTCCGGAAGTCCGTGGTGTCGGCCGCAGACTCCGCCAGCCAGAACCCGAGAACCGCCTCGTCGTCGATCGCCGTCTCGTCGAAGTCGCCGTCGTGGCGCTGGGCCAGGTAGCCGGTCAGACGATCGAACTTCCGCTGGGTCTGGGCGCTGGGCAGGTGCGCATTCAAGAAGGCGTAGAGCGCACGCGCCAAGCATTTGGCCGCGCTTGAAACCGCGGCGGCGGTCGGACCCTGGTCCAACATGGCTTGCAGGGCGTCGTCGAGCTCTCTGTAGCCGAGGACGGTGACCAGGAACTCCATCAAGGCCGAGAGCAGCGGCATGCGGGCATAGCTGATACCGAAGCTGCCATCGGCATAGACGATCTCCACGCCGCCTTCCTTGGCCGAAACTCGTGCGGGCCCGGTATCGCCCTCGTGCAGACGTTCGCCGATGAAGCCGCGGAAACTCGCGGCCCGTGCCGGGCCGCTGTCCCAGAACAGGCCGTCGTAGGATGCCCGGCGACGGTCGCAGGCCCGGGCGACGCCGACCAGATGGCAAAGCTCCAGCAAGGCTGGCGCATAGCAGCGGCAGACGATGATCCGCGCCAGCTTGCGCCCGATCAATGGCGAGAACTTGCGCGCTCCCGCGCTCTCGGCGTCCACGACGATCTGGAGTGCGGCATCGAGCTCCGGGCTCTTCCCCGCCTCCAGCAGCATCCCCTCGGCCCCCGTAGAGGACATATCAAATTCTCTCCCTCTCCAGCCGCGCCCTGTAGAGCTTCTGCAGCCGCAGCACCCGCGCCACGTAGCGTGAGGTCGCGGGAATGACCCGGGCATTGGGCAGGTCTCCGACCGCGGAGCCTCCGTTGTAGTACGAGAGGGCCAGCTCGGTTCGTCCCCGATAGCGCTTCAATAATCGCCTCAAAAAGTGCAGGCCGAGGCGCACGTTGATCCGCGGGTTCCAGAGCTGCTCGGCCGGTATCCCGTATTCGCCCATCGCCGTCCTGGGCATGATCTGCATGACGCCCCTTGCGCCCTTGTGGCTCCGCGCCCGGGGGTCGAAGTTCGATTCGGCATGGGCCACGGCCAGGGCGAGCGAGACTGGCACGCCCAGGCCTCGCGCCTCGCGCGCCACCAAGGTCTTGATCTGCCGCTTTTCTTGGGCTCGGTCTTTGGGCCGGCCGGCGGCGGGGGCCGCGCAGCCGCCCAGGGCCAGGAAGAGCAAGGAGAGTCCAAGTGCCTTTCTTCGGCTCATGCTGGCTTTAAGCATCGCTACCTGCTCCCCTGCGCTCAGCTCTTGTTCCGTCGCACCAGCGGCGCGAAATCGTCGAGGTGCTGCCGTGCGGCCCGGCGGCGCACCTCGATCGCCTTTTCGAAGTCATCCATCACCCCCGGTGCCTCAGGTTGCGGGCGGGCGGCGCTCGCTGCGGTCCAAGCCCTCCCGGTTTTCGAGTAGGGCGCCGCGATCGAGGCGAGCGGTCCCGAAGCTTTTCTCAACTCGCCCGCCCAGGAGCGGGCCTGAGCGCGGTATTGCCGCTGCAGGCGCAGCACCTCGTTGACGAAGGCGGATGCCGCGGTGGCGTCTGCCGCCAAAGCCTTGCCGTAGTGGGCAAGCGCCGTCTCCCAGCGGCCGTCATGGCGGCGTATGAGTTTCTGCAGACGGTCGATGCCCAGCTGCACGTTCAGCCGCGGCTCCCAGAGCCGGTCGGGATCGACGCCGTAGTCCGACTCGGCGATCGAGGGCAGAACCTGCATGACGCCTCGCGCGCCCCCGGGACCCTGCGCATCGTCGCGAAAATCGGACTCCGCCTTCGCCAAGGCCATGGCCAGGGAAGGCGGAAACCCGGCCCGCAGCGACTCCTCCACGACGATCCGCTTTACTTCCGAGCGCGTCGCGGCCTCGGTCCGGCCGGCCGAGCCCGCAAGGCAGACCGTCGCGATGAGGCCGCAGACCAAGGCCGACCGGGCGCCGATCATCGGGCTGCACCTTCGGCGTTGCCGACCCGTCCCAGGGCCGCTTGCCAGTCCGCGTCGAGGGTCGAGACCAGGAGGTCGCCGGCCGAGATCCGGCTGCGGGCCTCCATCGCCTCCGACACGGGGATGTCCGGCGCGAAAGCGAGGATCACCCGCTTGGTCGCGTCGATGGACGCGGGTTCGAGAGGCTCGAGGCCGGCGTCCAGAAACCTGCCTCGGTAGTAGATCACCAGCAGGTTGTCAGGATCGAGGGAGGTCGCGCCCTGGCTGCTGTCCTGGGAGGCCGAGGGCGTCAGAACGATGGTGAGTTTGGTATCGCTGGAGAATTCGCCGGCGCCCATGGACACCATGGTCAGCACCAGGAGACTGAAGAACCCCATGGCCAGCGCCAGGGCGACCTCGGTCATCGCATTGCCTTGAGAGCCGTCATCCATCTCGAGTTCGGTCCGCTTCCCTGCTGCCGAGCCAGTCATGGCAGCACTATGGAAGGGCCAAGATGGAAATCCGCCGATTCGGCGGATCCGACTCAGATCTCGAAGCGGGTCGAGGCACTGCGCCTAGTCGACGATCTGCCAGGAGCCGTCCGGCTGCAGGCAGGCCGTGCCGTAGACCTCGGATCTGCGCCCGCCGATCCACACCGCTCGCTGATACTCGCGGCAATAAGGCCGGCGCGGGTCGTAGCCGACCACCGTCTTTCTGGGGTGCGGCCACTCGATGGCTGCCGGACGCGCGGCGGCCTTGGCTTCCGCGCTGCGCCTGAGGCTGTCGACGAGCCCTGCGGTGATCCGGCCGTCGGCCATCGTCCCGCTGTTGGCCTGATAGGCCCGGATCGCAGAGACCGTGCGCGGGCCCAGCCGACCGTCGATCGGCCCCGGATCGTAGCCTAGGGACCGCAGGTCCCTCTGCACGCTTTCGATCGTCCGTGGATCCAGTGCGGGAGACGGCATCCCAGTCGACGCAAACTTGCCATCGGGCAGCGCGAGGTCGCCGCGGTCGAGTTCCGCCATCCCTTCGACCCCCTTCGCCTCGGGTCTGGACGCGAGATATGAATGCGCGGGCAGGGGAACCGGCCGGGGCGTGGACGCGGCGATGATCGTTCCGTCCGCGACCTTCACGGCGCGGTAGGAGGCAACTGCCGTTTCGTCCCCCGAGATGCGCAGCTTCCCGACGATAAGAACCTCGGCCTGCGCGGTCTTGAGCAGCGCAGAGAGCGCGGCGTCGAGTTCGTCTTCGTCGCCGTGAAGTTCCCGGACCTCTTCGACCAGGGCGCCGAGCGTCTCCCGTGCGACGAAGCGATGCCGGGCGCCGCCGCGCCGGACCAGCGCGGCGAGCAGCTTGGCGTTGTATTCGTTGGCGACCTCGGCCGGCAAAGGGGAGGTCTTGTCCGAGAAGGGCCAGATCGCGATACCCAGCCGACCCTCCCTAAAAAGGGCCTCGTCGGAATCGTCGATCTGCTCGAGAAGCTCGGCGGCGAAGGCCTTGAAAGCCTGCCGCTCCGCGCGCGCGGCCTGCGCGGCGAGTGGGTCTGCTGCCGCATCCCAACTTATCCAGGGGCTGAGCCCCAGAAGCAGGAGGAAGCCGAGGCAAGTCTTCAGATATCGACCGCGGCGGTCGTTATGCTCGGTCTTCATCTCACCAGCCATCCCATGAGCCTCCGGCGCTATCCCGCTTCGCCCGCCTGGCAACGGTGAAGCTGTTGCCCGTGAAGAGAACGTCGCCCTCGATGTCCAGGTGGACCAACATCTTCCCGAGGTTCCGATTGAGGCGGCTCTTCGGGCTCCGGGTTTCGTACCAGTAGCTGTGCACCTGGCGGCTGCTCTGGACCGGGCGGTGATGCTGATAGCCGGAAAAGACGACCAGATACTCCTCGATCTCCGAAACCTCGGCCGGAGAGAAGCCGTCGAAGACCAGGTTGTAGGCCGTCGAGAAGCCGCCCGGTTCCAAAGGCCCCGCTCCCTCTGCTGTGGCTCCGTGCTGGAGGCTTGGCGCCAGTTGATCGGCCAGCAGTTGCCCCAGGTCGCGCGACAGACGGCGAGCGTCGCGGCCGACGACTTCGAAGACGCAGGCCTCGTCGCAGTCCGCCGGTGCCCTCAAGGCTTCCGCCGATTTGACCTCGGCGCCGCCCAGTCGGCGCCCGCTGCGGACATCGATCAAGCGCCCTGAGATCCGGGTTGTGATCTTCGTTGTGTAGCTGAGCCGTTCCGATCGCTTGTAGACCGTGAAAATCGCCGCAACGTCCATCGGCGGCGCCTGCACGGCCCGGGCGATGTCGATGACCTCGGCATCCGTGCGGCGGCTGCGCCCCTGCGCGAAGGCGCCGAGGGTCACCGCCGTCTCGTCGTAGATCGCGAAGCCGGAATCGTGGAGCTGCTGCCCGAGCTGCTCGAGGACCGCTTTGGCGACCGGGCTGTTGCGCGGCAGGGACTCCCGGTCCGCGTCTTCGCCCACGACGATGAGGTTCGGACGGTCGCCGCCGAGGGATGGCACGGCAAAGGCTGAGGCTGAAAGGAACACCAGCGCCGCTGTGGTCAGCCTTGGCGCTATCTGCATGTCGTGACCTCCCTGACGTCGGGCGCGATCTCGCGTGGTCTCTCGGCGTTGCCTCGCCAGCCACGGCATACCCGCGCCCTTGCTTCTCCATCGTTGAAAGGCGGCCACCGACTGTCCTTCCGGCTCGTGCCGGACGCCGAAGTGCTTTCCGGCCAGGACGCCAAAGCCAAGGACGACGAACCCGCCTTCCGACGCAGAGGCCCTCGCAGAGCCCCCGCGTGATCGGTGATACGATGGCAAGGCAGGATCCATCCCCGCTCAGCCTTGCCCTTTTCCCACGGGCTCAACGCAGGGGGTCGCGACCGGCAGTTCCGGCGCCCGTCCCCCGCGGTCTGCCGTCGGCGTCGATCAGGCCGGCGATCGCCTCTTCGAGGCCGCAGATCAGGCAGCGAAAGCGCCCCTTCCTGGCCACGGCAATGCTATGGAATGACAGCGAAAAATGATCGCAGCGGCACTCGATCGTCACGCCGTCGTCCCGCGATCGGATCCGCAGTACGTTGCGTGACAGCCCACGCCGAGTCCCGGAAGGAACGGCAACTCCAGGGTCGATCAAAAACGCCAGCGCGCCTGGCCTCGTTCCCGATCTGCGGTCACCGGTCGAGCCCTGAGCGCTAGATCCTTCGGTGACGCTGGACTTCAACCTCGGCTCTCGGCCGGTCAAAGTCTTGTGCCGTCTCGGATTCCTGGACATGGGCCTGGCCGCCAATCGACAGGATCTACCTACTCGAGCCCATGAAAGGGCCAGAGAGCCAATCGGGCCTGCCAGTTCGACAGGCGCTAGCAATCGGGCGCGTCCGGACCCGCCCATCTATGGGCTCGCCGGTCGGATTGGGATCCATTGTCGAGTGGAGCCATCGAGGTTTGGTGGTGGAGGCAGTCTGGAGCGAACCCGTCTCCACTGATTTCCCTGTTCAACAGGGAAAAAACAGTGAAATTCCTTGAGTCAGTCCCGAATATCGCCGCCACCCGCCCTCTAACAAACTGCTTTAGGTGCGATTTCTCGCCGGATTCCCTAGAAGAAGGAACAGGGAAATTTCTGATTGAAACAGGGAATTCCTGGAAGGAAACAGGGAATCTATGGCCGATTTCAGGGTATTCGAACCAATGGAGCGGGCTCAAATCCTAGGCTTGGTACTCTTCGTGACAGCCGTTCGCTCTATATGGCCCGCATGCCGTTTGCCCTCCGCCAGCGACCATTGGATGGTTCCCAAGGGAGGAGCTCTGACTCATCATGGCCCTAGAAGGAGCGGCGATAGGGCAAAGATCCAGGCCGAAGGAAACCGTTCCGAACGCGAAGCCAGAATCGCGTCGCTCCAAATCTAGGGCCACCCTGAAAGACGATCGCTCAAATCAATTCGGGATCGCCTTCGCCGCGCCGCGTGCCGCGGGGGAGGCCGTGCCCGCCCCGTCCTCGCCCTGGGGTGCTGCGCCGATCAGCAAACCGGCTTGCTCCTTGACGGTCCAGCCCTGTGCCTCGAGCCCGGCCCGAGCCTTGGGTGACACACTGCCCTCGAACCAGAACTGGGCTTCCTGGATGTCCGAGGATTGCGCGACGTACTCGCTGGCAGCCGTGGCGATGGCTGCGGCTTCCTCGCTCCATAGCAGGTAGTCGAGAGGAAACACGCCGACCAGCCGGCCCTCGCGGGTCTTCTGGATCGGTAGCTCGGCAATCTCCACGATATCCGTCGCCGCGACCTTGGTGTGGTAGTTGGCCATCATCTCGGCCCGCTGCTGGAAGTAGCGCGCCACGACCTTGTCGGGCGCCCCCGCGGCCAAGGTCAGGAAGATCTGCCGGCCGTCCGCTTCCGTCATCCGGTGCAGCGCCTCGACCAGCAGCAGCTTCTCCAGGGGCGAGTAGTTGTAGTTGCGCAGAAAGCTCTCGACGATGTCCTCGTCGATTCCCATCGCCAGCAGTTTCTCCTTGTTCATCTCGGTGAGGCGCTCCGGCGGGTTGTCGATCAAGACCTGGTTCATCTCGTTGGTCAGGCTGAGCGCCAGGATCGGATACTCCAAGACCGTGTCCTGGGTCGCCACGCCCATCGCAACGCTGGCCGTGATACCGCCGGCGAAAGCCGCTCGGCCCACCGACACCAGGGCCTCCTGCAGTGGCTGCCAGTCGGTGTAGGGATCGACCCCGAGCTCCACGGCGAAGGCCCTCTTGGTCCCCGCCCATCCGGC
>JASJAL010000096.1 GCA_030067055.1 Kiloniellales bacterium
GTCGGAGCCGCCGCTGTTGCGCCTGGAGCGCGGCGCGGTGCCGCTCTTCGGCACCTGCGGTTATGGTATCCACGTCAACGGCTTCGTCCGCCGGGACGACGGCCTGCACCTCTGGGTCGGGCGGCGCGCGATGGACAAGGCGACGGCGCCGGGCAAGCTCGACCACATCGTCGCCGGCGGCCAGCCCTACGGTCTTTCCCTGCTGGAGAACCTGATCAAGGAAAGCGCGGAGGAGGCCTCGATCCCGGCGGAGCTGGCGGCCCGGGGGCGGCCGGTCGGCGCGGTCTCTTACATCACCGAGATGGCAGAGGGCCTGCGCCACGACCTGCTCTACTGCTACGACCTGGAGCTGCCCGCCGACTTCGAGCCGGTCTGCAGCGACGGCGAGGTCGAAGAATTCTTTCTCTGGCCGCTCGCCAAGGTGCTGGAGGTCCTGGAGGCCGGCGACGACTTCAAGTTCAACGTCGCCCTGGTCAACATCGACTTCCTGATCCGCCACGGTGTGATCGGCCCCGAACGGTCCGACTACCCGGCCCTGGTCCACGGTCTGCGGCTGCCGGGCTGAGCCTTCGCGCAGGTCGAGGCTGCAGTCGATTGCGTCTGTGCTATCCTAACGTGGCCCTGTTGCAACGATGCTGCACGGTGGGGGACATGATCGCTGTGCACAGCCTTTCGGAGGCTCTCGGCGGCGAAATCCGCGAGCTCGACCTCGCCGCACTGGAGGGCGACGAGGCGGTCGAGGCTTTGCTCTCCGCCTTCTTCGCCCATCAGGTCATTGTCGTGCGGAATCAATCGTTGGCGCCCGGAGATTTCGCCCGCTTCGCCCGTCTGTTCGGTCGGCCGCAACCGCACATCCTCCGACAGCTGCGCCATCCGGAGCATCCCGAAATCCTGCCGCTGTCCAACGTCTTCAAGGACGGCGAGCCGATCGGCGTCTACGACGGTGCGGCCTACTGGCACACGGACATGTCCTATGAGGAAGAGCCGGGAAGCGTCACCCTGGTCCATTCGCTCCAGGCGCCGGAGGAGGGCGGTGAGACCTGTTTCGCGAACATGTACCGGGCTTACGAGACGCTGCCGGACGCGACCAAGCGGAAGATCGACAGCCTGACCGTCCTGCATCACTACGGCAATCGCGCAGACCTCGAGGAGTCCTCGCGGACCTCGGCGTCGCCCTTGAGCGAGGATCAGAAGAAGCAGGTGAAGAACGTCTACCACCCGCTCGTCAAGCGCCACCCCGTGACCGGGCGCAAGGCTCTCTACGGGGTTTCGGGGAGTTCCTTCGGCATTGTCGGCATGCCGGACGACGAGGCGATCGCTATGCTGGACGATCTGAAGGCGTACGCGACCCAGCCGGCCTTCGTCTATCGGCATCGCTATGCGGTCGGCGACGTCGTCGCCTGGGACAACTTCTCGACCCTCCACTCCGCGACCCTGATTCCGCCGGCGACCGGGCCCCGCGACACCCGGCTGCTCCACCGGATCAGCGTGAAGGGCGAGCCGGTCGTCCGGCCGCAAATCCGACTCGACTAGCTGACGAACCTGGGCAGGATCCAGCGCGGCAAGGCCAGGATCACCTCGGGCAAGAGGATCACGAAGGTCAGCACCAGAACCATCGGTATCAGGATGATCGCCACGTCGCGCAGTGCAGCGACGACCTTGATCTGTCCGATCGAGCAGGCGATCAGCAGACAGAGGCCGTAGGGCGGGGTCACCAGGCCGAAGGCCAGCGAGATGATGCCGATCATCGCGAAGTGAATCGGGTGGATGCCGGCGGCCTCGGCGACCGGCCACAACACGGTGCCCAGGATAATGATCGCCGGGATGGCGTCGATGAACATGCCGATCACCAGAAAGGCGGCGGCGACCATGAAGCCGGTGCCGACCGGCCCGAGGCCCCAGGCCGCCAGCTCGGCGACCATGGCCCTCGGCACCTGGAAATAGGCCAGCGCCCAGCCGAAGGCCGAGGCGGTGCCGATGCAGAAAAGCGAAATCGCCGCGAAGCGCGCCGAATCGTAGAGGACCTTCGGCAGCTCGGTAAGGGTGATCGAACGGTAGATCATCAGACCCAGGACCACCGAGTACATCACCGCGATCACCGAGGCTTCGGTGGGCGTGAAGAAGCCGCCGACGATTCCGCCGACGATGATCGCCGGGGTCATCAACGCAAGAAAGGCCTGGGCGAAGGCGCCCCCGAACTCCCGCAGCGAGGCGCGCCCGAAGACCGGATAGCCGTTGATCTTGGCGTAGATGTAGACCGTCGCCATGAGCGAGAACGCAATCAGCACCCCGGGCACCACGCCGGCCAGGAACAGGCCGCCGATCGAGACCGTCATCAGCCCGCCCCAGACGACCATCAGGATGCTGGGCGGGATGATGACGCCCATGACCGAGGAGCAGGCGGTGATGGCGACCGAAAAGCTGGTGTCGTAGCCCTGTTTCTTCATCTGCGGAATCAGCAGCGAGCCGATGCCGGCGGCGTCCGCCGTCGAGGACCCCGATATCCCCGCGAAGAGCATGGAGACCACAACGTTGATATGGCCCAGGCCGCCCGGAAGGTGACCGACCATGGCCCGCGACAAGGTGACCAGGCGCTCGGTTATGCCGGCCGTGTTCATCAGGTTCGCCGCGAGCAGGAAGAAGGGGACCGCGAGCAGAACGAAGGCGTTGTAAGACTTGAACATCTCGTTCAGCAACAGGATCGGGGTCAGGCGATCGTCGATGAAGAAAACCGGAATGCATGCCAGGCCCAGCGCGAAGGAGACCGGGATGCGCAGGAAGATCAAGATCCCGAAGGTGGTGAACAGGATCGCGGCCACCTCGCCCGGGGTCACGGCCGCTCGCCCCGGTACAAGAGCCTGAAATCCTCGATCAACTTTTCACCCAGAAAGGCCAACCAGGTGAGCCCGGCCAGGGGCCAGGCAATATAGATCGTCAGCAGCGGCAGGCCGGCGAGTTCCGAGGTCTGCTGCGCCCCGAATCTGGCGAAGTCGTAGCCGTAGGTCACGAAGATCAGGGCGACCAGCAGCATCGCCACGTGTACGAGGATCCTGTGTCCGGCCGCGAGCCGCCGCGAGCGGAAGGCCGGCAGCACGTCGACGTCGAAGTGGGTGCCGTCGCGGACCGCGATCATGGCGCCGATCATCACGATCCACATGAAGCAGAAGCGTGCGACCTCCTCGGTCCAGATGTAGCGGGGGATCAGGCCGGTGTAGCGAGAGAAGATCTGCAAAGCCACGGGCACGATCAGCAAGGCCATCAGCAGCGTCATCGCCACCTGAAGGACCCGATAGTAGCCGTTGAGAATCTTCTTCATCGCCGAAGACGTGCTGCTGGCAGGAAGTCTGGCGGCAGGCATCGGCTCCGGGGGCGACGCGCTCCCGGAGCCGATGTTACCTGACCGCAGGAAATGCGGGTGGCGCTACTTAACGGCGTTTACGGTGTCGAGGACGCTCTCCGCGCCGAGTTCCTTCGCGTACTCGAGCTTCACCGGTTCGGCCAGCTCGAGCAGCTTCGCCCGATCGTTGAACGGATGGGTCTTGAGCTTGCCTTCCGATTCCATCCGCTGCAGCTTCGCCTCGTCCTCGCTGGACTCGATCTCGCGGCCGTGGGCGCCGGCTTCCTTGCCGGCCTTGAGGATCGCCGCCTGCAGATCCTCAGGCAGGCGCCGGAAGGTCTTGCCGCTAAAGGCGATTGGCCGAACGGTAATGGCATGCTGGGTCAGGGATATCTCCGGCCCGACCTCGTAGAACTTCATCTGCTCGATGCCCGCCGCCTCGTTCTCCGCCGCGTCGATCACGCCGGTTTGGATCGCCGTGTAGACTTCGCTGTAGGCAATTACCGTGGGCGCCGCGGTGATGGCGTCAAAAATGCGGGTCTGGATCGGCGCGCCCATCACCCGGATCGGCAGGCCCTTGAGATCCTCCATTGAGGTCACCGGCTTGTTGACGATCAGGTTGCGGGTGCCGCCGCCGGCGTAGCCGATCAGCATGACGTCCGCCGCCTTCGCGACGTCGTCGGCGATCGGCTGCAGCGCTTCACCGTCTAGCACCTTGTTCCAATGGTCCAGGTCCCGGAACAGGAACGGCATGTCCATCAAGGGCGCCTTCTTTGAGAAGGTCGACATGTGGGACGGTGCGACGATCGCGTAGTCGACGGAGATGCCCTGGCTCATGTAGGCGAAGTAGTCCTTCTCCAAGCCCAGCTCGCGATTGCGATGCAACACGAACTCGATCGGCTTGCCGTAGTACTGCTTCACCAGCTCCTCGAACTTGAGCAAGGTGCGGTTGAAGGCGTGTTTGTCGTCGAACTGCGTCGCGCCGTGCAGGGTGATATCCGCCGCCCAGGTCGACGGCGAAATCAGGCCAATTGCCAAGAGACCGGCAAGAGCAAGTCGGCCGACTGAGGTCTTGAAAGCTTTCAACATCGAAGTGCCTCCCGTTCGGTTTTGATTTTTCGCGGGATCCTTGTATCGACCCCTTTGGTTTGACTCTACGCTGGCTTGGCTTCGATCCGCAACACGGACCCGGGATTCCGTCGTCCAGCGGATCACAAAGCGACTTCCAGGTGAGAAGGTGCGGGCAGTGCCAACATCGGGATGAGTCGATTCCAGTGATTTCGGATGCGCGAGGAGTTGAGTCAGCGGCCATGACCGAGGTCAATTGCTGCTGCCCGAGATGGCGCCTACACTCGCGCAGATTCGACAGATTCCAGAGGCCTGCCCGAATGTTCACCGAGACCAGACTCGTCAATCTCTTCCCGATCCCCATCTGGGTTCATCAGCTCGCGCCGGAACCGTCCGAGCGCATCAATCGATCGGCCTCGCAGGTCATCGAAGGCTTCAGGGCGGAGCTGTCCGGCCAGCCGCTCCAGTGGCAGACGCCGAACGACCTGCAGACGCGTCCCGAGTTCGAGGAGCTCAACGGTGTCATCAAGACGGCGACGAGCGGCATTCTCAAGCATCTGCAGGTCGAATACGGGTCCTTCGTGATCACCGGATGCTGGGCCAACATCCTGTCCACGGGCTCGCCGATCCATCCCCGCCACACGCACCCGAACAACTACCTGAGCGGAGTCTACTACGTGCAGGTGCCGGCCGGCGGCGACACCATCATGTTCCACGACCCCAAGCCGCAGACCAACATCATCTCGCCACGGGTGGCGGCGCCGAATGAGTACAACTCGCGCAACGGCACCCTGATGATCCAGGAGGGCATGCTGGTCATGTTCCCGGCCTGGCTCGCGCATTCGGTCCCCGCGCCCCGGGGCGAGGGCGACCGCATCAGCATCAGCTTCAACATCATGTTCGACAACTTCGCGCAGGAGATCAGCCGGCCGAAGTGGGAGCCGACCGGCAACCAATAATCTCCGGGACGGCAGCCTTTCCAGGATCGAGCGCCGGTCTCACCAGGGCTTGAGGTCGAGGCTCTCGTCCAGGGCCCTCCGGTCGCCCTTGTCGTCTTCTTCTCGGATCAGGTCGCCGTCCTTGTCGAAGACGCGCACCCGCAGCCGATGCTGGCCTCTGTCCAGCGACAGGCGGCAGAAGTTGTCCTCCTGGGTGAAGTTCCAGGCCTTGTAGTCCATCGTGATGTGCCGGCCTTCGCCATCCGCGAAGGAGAAGCTGTCCTTTTGGCCATCCGCGGAGGAGTCGTGGACGAAGTCGGAGGGCTCGCCGTCGGCGAAGGGGAAGGGCCAGTAGAAGGCCGAGGAGGTGACCGAGTAGGCCACGAGGTCCTGGGCCGCCGTACTGCCCGTGAAACTCATCCGCGCGACGTTCGAACAGTGGATGTCGCCGGCGAGGAAGACGACGTTCTGCACGCCGTGGTCGACGAGACAGCGAAGGATCGCACTGCGCGTGTTCGGAAAGCCCGGCCAGGAATCGCTCCTCTCCTTTGACAGGTCACAACCCTTCTCGGCCCTTGCCGACATCGGGCTGGGCACGAAGACGCTCGAGGTCACGATGAACTTCGGCACGTTGCCGTGCGTCTCCTGCTGGGTTTTGAGCCAATCGAGCAGGCGCAGGAGCTGCCCCGGTGGGCTCCCCGGCAGCGTCGGGCGGCCGAGCATGTGGTTGTCGCTCAGGTCGCCTTCGTTGCCCTCCAGGTAGCGCTGGGTCCGCGTGTCCAGGACGAAGAAGGGATAGCGCCCGCAGTCGAAGCTGTAGTAGAGGCGCTTGCCAAAGGTTCGCGGACCGTGACTCCACTGGTAGCTGAGGTAGGCGTCGATCGCGATCGTGAAGAGCAGGTATTTCGCGTCGCGCCGAATCCTGTCTTGGGTCCAGTTGTCCTCGATCTCGTGATCGTCGAGGATCATGTAGGTCGGCAGGCGGCGCATCAGGCGACGGATGTTGCGGGAGCCGAAAGCCGTCAGGTAGCGCTCGCGGAACTCCTCGTAGGTGTCCGCGCGACCGATCGGAACCAGCCGGTGGAACATGTCGGCATAGATCTGATCTCCTGTCATCACCGTGAAGCGCGGCGGCGAGGGGTCGTCGTCCGCGTCCATCAGTCGCGCCATCGGGGCGAAGATCCGGTCGGCGTGGCGGATCTTCCACAGCAGCCCCGGATAGCGGCAGGAGCCGAGAAGGAAGTCCAGTCTGTCCTGCGCGTCGTTTTCCGACGGAAAGGTCTGGAAGACGGCTTCGGACTTGTCCGCGGGGAGGCGCTCGAGGTCCTCGAGCCAGGCCTCGGCCGGCGGCAATCGGGACTGCAACTGGTCCCAGTTCATGCCTTCCTCGTCGTCGATCGGATCGTCGAGAAGCAAGGTGCCGACACGGGCGACGTACTGCGTGTCGGGCTCGAGGGTGCTGGTTCCCGGATCGGCGCCCAGGTTTATGGTGCCGCTGCGGTCGAACTCGCGGCGCAGCCTGAAATAGTAGCAGGGCTTTCTGCGCGGCCTGGACCCGCCGATAGAGAGGATCGCGATGACGCCGATCGTTCGGGTATCGGAGTCCAGATCGCTGCTGGAGTCGGTTTCGGGATCGGCACGGATCCAGATGCGTGCGCTGGTCGCCGTCGTGTGGCCGACGATCGGGCCGACACCGGCCGCCCGCAAGCTCGACATATGATTTCCTCCGTTCAGGCAGGTCGCTGGGTCATAGAATCGAGAAAGCTTGCCTCAAGCTGTGGGAAAAGTCGCATCACTAAGCAGTTGGGTGTCACAGACCTTCGCGGGGGCCGTCGTCGCCCTTCCGGCCCGGCGCGGCTTGGCTTAGGTTTACCGAAGTTCGATCTAGAGGCCTGGGAGGCGCGATGTCGCAGACTCACGGTCGCCGTCTCCTCGCAAGCGTGGGAGCCGCCGTCTTGTCGCTGTCCCAAGGTGTAGCCAAGGCAGGCTCGAGCGATACCTGGCAGACGATCCCGCTTGCCGAGGCCGGCTTCGCCGAGGATCTGGGTACAAAGCTCGACGCCGCGGTCGCCGCCGGCGGGCTCGACGGCCTCCACGCAGTCCTGGTGGTCCGCCGCGGCAAGCTGGCCCTGGAACGCTACTATGCCGGCGAGGATGAACGCTGGGGCGATCCGCTTGGCGAGATCAGCTTCGGGCCGGAGGTGAAGCACGACCTGCGCTCGGTCTCCAAGAGCGTTGTCGGCCTGCTCTACGGAATCGCGCTCGAGCGGGGGCAGGTGCCGGCGCTGGAGCAGCCCCTGGTCGATCACTTTCCGGCCTATCCTGAACTGGCCGCCGACCCGGCGCGCCGGCGCATCACGGTGGCTCATGCCCTGACCATGACCATGGGCATCGAGTGGAGCGAGGACCTGCCCTACAGCGATCCGCGCAACAGCGAG
>JASJAL010000097.1 GCA_030067055.1 Kiloniellales bacterium
GGGCGCCGACAGTGCACTGTCGGCGCCCGCAGTCGTTATGGCATCGGCGAGGTCGCGGCCCGACGCAGACCCGATCGGGTCGCCGGGCAAAGAGGCCGGCCCGGCCTGTCGGCCGGACCGGGTGCAGGGCACCACGGTCGGCGGCTACTCTGCGAGGCGGAGGCTTGTCAGGTCGCCGGCGATTTTGGCGAAGGCCGTCTCCAGGACCTTGCCGTCCGGTGACCCGAAATAGCGTGAGGGATCGGAAGCGCAGGCTTCGAAGAGGTCGATCGTTGCCGCGTCGTCGACCTTGAAGGTGATGGTGTAGATGACGATACCCTCGTCCTTCATCGCCTGGCAGGTTTCGGCGAAGGCCGCCTCGGACGACTCCTTGGTCTCGTCGTCCTTGGCGCAATCCTTGGGCGTGTTCTCGCCGTCGGTCATGATCACGACAGCCTTCCGGATCTTCGGCGACCGGTAGTCCGCGGGCAAATCCGACTCGACGTCTTCCCAGATTTCCCGCCAGCGCGGCGAGATCGCCCGCCAGCCCCAGGCCGTCCCGACGTCGAAGCGGGTGCAGCCCCGGGCCTTCATGCTCTCGATCGCGCTTTCGACCGTGGTCTTGCTCTCGGTGAGCGGCAGCATCGGGGCATCGGGGCAGATCTTGTTCTTGTACTTGTTAGACTTCTTCGGATTGAAGGCACCGGAGTAGAACTTGAAGCCTCGCTCCTCGGGTGGGGTGTCGTCGTTCTTGGCGTGACCGACGCGGAGATCGAAGCAGACGTGCGATTTGACCGAGCGTGAATCGTCGTCGTCGTCGTCATCGTCGTCGTCTTCGTCGAAGCTCCTGTCGCCCACAACCCGCTCCTGGCCCCTGAGGTTGGTCCGCGCCGAAAAGGGCACCAGCGAGACGTGCAAATCCTCGACCGTGTCTTGGTCGCCATAGAGGGTGTCGAGGAGAAGCTGTGTCGAATCCTTGAGATCGCGCAGCTTGCTGCCCTTCATCGAGCCCGAATTGTCCAGGATCAAGGCGATCTCCAGGCCCTTGACCGAGCGGCTGACCACGGAGCGGGCCGAAACCTGCAGGTCCGACACGCCGAGCACGCTCATCAGGGTGGTCGGGACCTTGGCCACGGCCGAGACCTCGATCTCTTCGCCGTCGGAACCCAGCCGGATATTTGGGTCGCCGATCTCGGCGCCGAGGTAGCTGTGGCCGAGGTTGGCCCGGAAATACTTGAGGATCTGCGCCTCGTGGTCGCTCTTGCCGCTGATCTGCATCGAGCGGCCGCCAGCCAGAGCGGCGGCGTCGACGGCTTGGCTCAGCTTGGACTTCATCAGGTAGCCGCGGCCACCGTCATAGGCCAGCCCGGCCGCCCCGACGAGCATGATCATGCCGAAGGCCAGCAAGGGCGCCGCGGAGCCGTCCTGATGGCCAAGGAAGGCTCGCCAAACGGTCTGATAACGCTTTCCAGATTTCTTATCCATGTTGCCCCCCTTTAACTTCCGGTAAAACTAATGAACTCTTAAATAATTGTCTAATAAAAAATGTCACAAGAAAGTCATTACGTAGTCCTTTTGCAAGTGCATGAAAGTGAACGCGAAACCTATATTTGTGTGCTTGGTGTGCGCGAACCTGAGACGAGGTCGGCGACCTGTGCTACAGCAGAGATACCCGTCCGTCGCCCGCCTTGGTGAATCGCCGACCCTCTTGCACGCCGCGCATGTGGACTCCCGAAATCCTGCTCCTCGTCGCCGCCGCCTTCCTTGCCGGCGGCCTGGTCAAGGGCCTGATCGGCACCGGGTTGCCGACGGTCGGCCTGGCCCTGCTGGCCGCCACCCTGGGCCTCAAGGTGGCTATGCCCCTGATCGTCGTGCCGGCCCTGGTCACCAACATCTGGCAGGCCATGTCCGGCGGCGCCTTCGTCGCGCTTCTGCGTCGGCTCTGGCCGCTGCTGGCCATGCTCTGCATCGGCGCCTGGTTCGGCGCCGGGGTCCTGGCGCAGGGCGACGCCCGCGTGTTCTCGGGCCTGCTCGGGGTCCTGCTCTGCCTTTACGCCGCGATCAGCCTCCTGACGCCCCAGATCCCGCCGCCCGGTCGCCTCGAGGGCCTGATGACGCCAGCCATCGGGGGCGTCACCGGGGTCATCACCGGCCTGACCGGCAGCTTCATCGTGCCGAGCGTGCTCTATCTCCAGGCGCTGGGGCTGCCGCGGGACCACCTGGTCCAGGCCATGGGCATCACCTTTACCGTCGCCTCCCTGTCGCTGGCCGCTGCGCTCGGCGGTCAGGGCCTGATGCCGATCGAGCTCGGCCTGATGTCCTTGGCCGGCCTGCCGACGGCCCTGCTCGGACAAGCCCTGGGGCAACGGCTGCGCGGCCGCTTCTCGGAGGCCGGCTTCCGGCGCTTCTTCTTCGCGGCGCTTGCGGTCTTAGGCTTCTACCTCGCGCTGCGCGCCTTCCTCTGAACGCCCGGCCGCCGCGCGATCGCGCGCGTCCCGGTCGCTTCGGCTTGGCGCCCCCGCGCGGCCGGGCTAGCCTCGACGCATGCGAGTCACCCTTCTCGGCACCGGCTGCCCCGTCGTCTCGACCGAGCGCTTCGGGCCGGCCCAGGTCCTGCGCCACGGTTCGAGCGCCGTGCTGGTCGACTGCGGTTCCGGCGTCACCCAGCGACTGGTCGCGGCGGGTCTCTCCGGTCGGGACCTCGACGCCCTGCTGCTGACCCATCTGCATTCGGACCACATCGTCGATCTGTTCCAGCTGGTCATCTCCGCCTGGCACCAGGGTCGCGACCAGCCGCAGCGGGTCTTCGGGCCGCGCGGCACCCGGGCCTACGTCGAGGGCCTGATGGCACTCTGGCGGCCGGAGCTGGAGCAGAGGATCGCCCACGAGGCCCGGCCTTCGACCGCCGCGCTGGAGGTCGAGGTGATCGAGATCGAGGGCGGTCAGCACCTGGAGATCGGCGACTTCGCCGTCCAGGTGGTCGAGGTCGAGCACCAGCCGGTCAAGCAGGCCTTCGGGTTCGTCTTCGCGCCGGCCGGCAGCCGGGGCCCGCGGATCGTCCTGTCCGGCGACACCCGGCGCTGCGCGGCCCTGATCGCCGCCGCGCGGGGCGCCGAGGTCCTGGTGCACGAGGTCATGATTCACCGCGAGATGCCGGTGATCGAGGGGGTCCGCACGGCCGAAGGGCTGGCCAATGTCGCGAGCTACCACACCCTTTCCGATCAGGTCGGCAAAATCGCCGCCGAGGCCGGGGTCGGCTGCCTGGTCCTGACCCACTTCGTGCCGCCGTCCTGCGGCCGCCAGGCCCTTCTGGACGAGGTCGTGGCCGATTTCGCCGGACCGATCCTCATCGGCGAGGACCTCATGACGGTCGACGCCGCCTCCCAGCAAGTGGTCGCCGGTGCCGCTCACCTCGCCCTCGGCCGCTGATCGCGCCGCCCCGGCGGCGGATTAAGCTCTCAAAATCAATGCGATAAGAATTTTCGCAGGGTTCTCTCCTGCGGTGGGTGCAAAGGGAGGATGCGGCCGGTCGGGCCGGCCGCCCTTCAAGCCCCCAATTTGGAGGAAACCATGCCTAAATCCCCGATCTACATGGTTTTGGCCGGACTCCTGGTCGCATCCATGGCCTCAGCCACGGCCTCGGCCGGAGTCGGCAGCCGGGCCTTCGAGCGCATGGACCGCAACGGCGACGGTGTGGTCGAAGCCGCCGAGGTCCAGGAACTGCGCGCCGAGATGTTCGGTCGGCTGGACGCCGACGGCGACGGCTTCATCACCAAGGAAGAGACCGAGGCGGCCAAGGCGCGATTTCGCGAACGTCTAACCGGTGGCCGGCAGTCCCTCTTCGACCGCGCGGATGCCGACGGCGACGGCAAGGTCTCTCGTGAGGAGTTCCTGCAGGCCGAGCCCGTGATCTTCCAGCGCGCCGACGCCGATGGCGACGGTCGGCTGACCGAGGACGAGATGACCCAGTTCCGGGAGCAGCTGCGCGAGCGCCGCTGATCGGATGGAGCTTTTCCACTTACTCGAAACCACAGGAGACTCTGGACATGAAGACCATGAGCAAGGCCGGTGTCGCTCTGTTCGCTTCCGGACTGGTCCTGGCGCTCTTCGCCACGGCCGCGGAGGCCGGCAGCCGCAAGATCACCCGCGACGGCGCGCGCGGCGGCAGCATCGAGAAATCCTGGAGCCGTGGCGGCGGCACGGCGACCCGTGAGGTCAATCGCTATGGCCGGCGCGGCGGCAGCGTCGAGAAGTCCTGGAGCCGGGGCGGGGGCACGGCCTCCCGCTCGGTGACCCGGACGTCCCCCAAGGGTGCCAGCGTCGAGAGGTCCGCGACCCGCGGCGGCGGCAGCCTGACCCGCGACGTCACGCGAATCGGTCCGAAGGGCGGCAGCGTCGAGAAGTCAGTGACCCGCGGCGGCGGCACCGCGACCCGCGACGTCACCCGGACCGCGCCGGACGGCCGGACATTCGAGCGCTCCACCGAGCGGGTGATCGACCGCGAGAACCAGAGCGTGACCCGGTCTTCGACCGCGGACTATCCTGACGGCACGACCAGCCAAGGCAGCCGGACGGTCACGCGCAACGACGACGGCAGCGCCAGCGTCGAAGGCGAATGGGCCAACCGCGAAGGCGAAACCAAGACCTACAGCGGGACCTGGAGTTCCGAGTAGTCTGGCCGGAGACTGATCGCGACGAACCAGCAATGCGGTTATGGGTGAGGTCGGGGATGACGATCGATTGGTGGCTCGGATCGCTGACGGCGACCGGCGCGCCTTTGCCGAGGTCATGGAGCGGCATGTCGATCGGGTCCTCGGCCTCGCCCGCCGCGTGCTGCAATCGGAGGCCGACGCGGAGGAGGTGACCCAGGAGGTTTTCTTGACCGTCTGGCAGAAGGCGGAGACATGGCGGCCGGGCCGGGCCCGCTTCTCGACCTGGCTCTACAGGGTTACCTTGAACCGCTGCCTCAACCGGAAGTCCAGGGTGCAGCAACGCTACCTGCCTCTGGCGCCGGACTTCGACCCGGCCGACCCGGGTCCAAGCGCGGACGATCGGCTGCTGGCCGATGAACGGCAGCGTCGGGTCGACGCGGCGATCGCCGAGCTGCCGGAAAAGCAAAGAATGGCGATCTCCTTGACCTACGTGACCGGGGTCGGCAACGCCGAGGCGGCGGCGGCCATGGAGATCTCCGTCAAGGCCTTGGAGGCGCTCCTGGTTCGCGCCAGGCGCAGCCTCAGACAAAGGCTCGTGACGGAGGAGTGAGGAGGCGGCGAGCATGAAAGGCGCCATGAACAGCGATCGTTTCGAAGCGCTTCTGGAGGCCAAGGGGGCCGACCTGGCGACCTGGCCCGAGGCGGAGCGCCGGGCCGCCGAGCGTCTGCTGGCGGAGTCGCCCGAGGCCCGAGCCGCCCTGACGCAGGCCCAGGCGCTCGACGAACTGCTGGGCGAGACCCTGACGCCGACGCCGGCCGGAGAGGACCTGCGCGAGGCGATCCTGGCAATTCCGGTTGAGCATCCACGTCAGGCCGCCGCCCGCCCGACCTTCGGCTTTCGGGCCATCTGGCAGACCGGGCTGGGTTTGGCGCTGGCTGCCGGCGTGGCGGGCTTCGCGCTCGGCATCACCGGATTGGTCGAAGGGCCGGGCTCGGTGCCGGCGGAGGCCGACATCGCCAGCCTGGTCTATGGCTTCTCGGTCCAGGGGCCGCGGCCATGACCATCACCGGCAAGTGGGCTGCCGCCCTGCTGGTCGCCCTGTTCCTGTCACTGGGGGCGAACCTCTTCCTGGGCGGCCTTTTCGCCGGCGGCGCGCTGCGCGGCGGCGGCGAACAGCCGCGGCAGGCCCGCGCACTGGCCACCTTCCTGCGCAGCCTGCCCGAGGAGGCTCGTCCGGTGCTGCGCGAGCACTTCCGGGAGCGCCGGCCCGAGCTGCGGGCGAAGATCATGGCGGTGGCCGAGGCCCGCGGCCAGGTCGCCGACCTGCTGGCGCGCGAGGACCTGGACCGGGCCCGCCTCGATGCCGCCTTCGTCGAGCTGCGGGCGCGGACGGCGGCGGTCCAGACCCTGCTCCACGAGATCGTTGCCGAGGCCATGGTCGATCTCCCGCCCGAGGTACGCGCCAAGTGGCAGCCCCGCTGGAGCCCGGAACGCTGGCTCAAGTAACGCCTGGTCCATTGGCCGGTCGACCCAGGCCGGAAAAGCGGCCGCGAAAAGGCTTGTCGATCAGTTCCGTTCGCGGTTTCTTGTCCGGCCGAGAGCCTGCGGTAGGGCCCGTAGCTCAACTGGTTAGAGCCGGCCGCTCATAACGGTCTGGTTGCAGGTTCGAGTCCTGCCGGGCCCACCATTCAGTCTCGCTGTGGCGGAGACCGTCTTCGTTTGCGGGTGAAGACACGCAGTTTCCGGGGGTATCGCTCAGTCAGCCGCGTCGTGGTTCTGGGGAGGACAGCCGCAAAGGGCTGAATTTGCCAAAGAGTCTCTGTCGGGCGAATTTTGCCTCCGGAACTTGGAGATATCGGCTTAGGCTGAAGGCTTCGATCCCAGCAGTCGTCGCTGTTGTTCCCAGCAGGTTGGCGAGCGACAGCGCAGAAGCCTTTCGGCCATAAGCTCAAACGGCTGCCGTCCCTGAACAATGGGTTCGACGATGTCCGGCGCCAAGAAGGCGAGGGGGATGGTGCGGGTGATGTCGGAGGGATGCCGTCTGACCCCTTTCATTTCACCGGCTTGCGCCTGTTGTCCGCGCCGCGCTTGTCCTCCCTTCGCCAGCCGCTAGGCTAACTGCAAAACAGGAGGTTGCTACATGGCTCACCCTGCACTCATTTCTGACTCGGTCGCAGTCGTCACCGGCGGAGCCTCGGGGATTGGGCTGGCTGCGGCGACGAGGTTCGCCGGCATGGGCATGCGGCTGGTGATCGTCGACCGCGCCGAAGACAAGCTGGCCGCCGCGGCAAGCGACCTTCGCGCTGCGGGCGCCGCGGACGTCATGACGTCCGCGGCGGATATCTCCGACCGCGCGCAAGTCGAGGCGCTTGAGAAAGCGGTGACCGACCGCTTCGGCGGCACGGACATTCTGATGAACAACGCCGGAATCGGCGGACGATCGTCTTGCCTCGGCCCGCTTGAGGACTGGCAAGCGATACTGGGTGTCAACCTCTGGGGCGCGATTCACGGCACGCAAGCCTTCGCGCCCGGCATGGTCGCGCGGGGTCGTCCGGGCGCGGTCATCAACACCGGCTCCAAACAGGGTATCACCACGCCCCCCGGCAACCCTGCCTACAACGTCTCTAAAGCGGCACTCAAAGCCTTCAGCGAGGCGCTCGCCCATGAACTTCGCAACACCGAGGGCTGCCGCATCACCGCCCACCTGCTGATCCCGGGTTTCGTGTTCACCGGCATGACTGGGCGTTCCGAAAAACCGCCCGCCGCCTGGACGGCCGATCAGACTGCGGCATTTTTCATAGAGTGCCTGGGCCGCGGTGACTTCTACATTCTTTGCCCCGACAACGACGTTCCCCGCGAGCTCGACGAAAAACGCATGGCCTGGGCCATGGGCGACATCATCGAGAACCGCCCGGCGCTTAGCCGCTGGCATCCCGACTACGCGGATGCCTTCGCCGCCTTCATCGACGACAAGGGCTAGACGAACCGCCGCCGGAGTCCCTCACCTGGGGTCGAGCTGAAGCAGGAGGACGCTGTCCGTCTGCTCTTGGGTCACAACCAGCAAGGCGGCCCCGTTGGGGCTCTGCTCGGCCGCGATGAAGCGCAAGGACTCGGGCTCGAGGTCGCCGA
>JASJAL010000098.1 GCA_030067055.1 Kiloniellales bacterium
TCGATGATGCACTCGTGCGCGACCCGGCCGTCCTTGCCGGTGTAGAGCACCGGGAAGTGCGGTGCCAGGCGGTGGGCGATGTAGTTGGCATTGAGGATCGCGACCTGGGACGCCCGCTTCAGACCCTCGGCGCCCATCATGGCGATGTAGGCCCAGGAGATCGGCAGGATCGAGGCCGAGCCCCAGGGCGCCGCCGAGACCGTGCCGATGGTGCCCTTCTTGCCCTTGGCCGGGTTGACGCCTTCGACCAGCGGGTGATCCGGCAGGAAGGGCGCCAGGTGCTTGACGCAGCCGATCGGCCCCATGCCCGGCCCGCCGCCGCCGTGCGGAATGCAGAAGGTCTTGTGCAGATTCATATGCATCACGTCGGCGCCGAAGTGGCCCGGCTTGGCGATTCCCACCAAGGCGTTGAGGTTGGCCCCGTCCATATAGACCTGGCCGCCGTGGTCGTGAATGATCTTGCAGATCTCGACGATGGCCTCCTCGAAAACCCCGTGGGTCGAGGGATAAGTGATCATCAGGGCCGCCAGCGACTCCTCGTGTTCCGCCGCCTTGGCCTTGAGGTCGTCCAGATCGATGTTGCCGTGATCGTCGCTGGCCACGACCACGACCTTGAAGCCGGCCATGACCGCCGAAGCCGGATTGGTGCCGTGGGCGGAGCTGGGGATCAGGCAGACGTCGCGCTGTCCCTGCTTGCGGCTCTCATGGTACTTGCGAATTGTCAGCAGGCCGGAATATTCGCCCTGGGAACCGGCGTTGGGCTGCAGCGACACCGCGTCGAAGCCGGTCAGTTCGCAAAGCTTTGCCTCCAGATCTTCGAAGAGTGCCCGGTAACCGGCCGTCTGCTCCAAAGGCGCGAAGGGATGGAGCCGCCCGAACTCCGGCCAGGAGATCGGGATCATCTCGGTGGTCGCATTCAGCTTCATGGTGCAGGAGCCGAGCGGGATCATCGAACGGTCGAGGGCTACGTCCTTGCGGGCCAGTCGGCGCAGGTAGCGCAACATTTCGGTCTCGGAGCGGTAAACGTTGAAGACCGGGTGGGTCAGGTAGTCGCTGCTGCGCTTCAGGCCGTCGGGCAGCGGATCGGCGGCGACGAGGTCGATCTCCAAGACGCTGCTGATCGCGTCCTCCTTGCCGCCGGCGAAGGCCGCCCAAATTGCCTCCACCGTCTCCCGCGTCGTCGTCTCGTCGCAGGCGATGGCAAAGCGCTCTCCCTCGACGCTGCGCAGGTTGATTCCGGCGGCGCGGAGCCGCTCGGCGATCTTCACCGCCTCGCCCGGCGCCTTGACCACGAAGCTGTCGAAGAAGTGCTCGGTCTCGACCGTGAAGCCGAGCCGGCGCAGGCCGTCGGCCAGGATCGCAGCCATGCGGTGCACGCGCTGAGCGATCCGCCGGATGCCTTCGGGCCCGTGATAGACCGCGTAGAAGCCGGCGATGACGGCAAGCAGGACCTGCGCCGTGCAGATGTTGCTGGTCGCCTTCTCCCGGCGGATGTGCTGCTCGCGGGTCTGCAGCGCCATGCGCAAGGCCGGCCGGCCCGCGCTGTCGACCGAGACCCCGATGATCCGCCCGGGTGTCGAGCGCTTGTGCGATTCCAGGGTTGCGAAGTAAGCGGCGTGCGGCCCGCCGTAGCCGAGCGGCACCCCGAAGCGCTGGGCCGAGCCCAGCACGACGTCGGCGCCCATCTCGCCCGGCGGGGTGATCAGCGCGAGGGACAAGAGGTCGGCGGCGACGATGGCGAAGGCCTTCTGGGCGTGGGCGGCCTCGATCACCGGCTTGGGATCGCGCAGGGCGCCGTCGGCACCCGGATACTGGATCAGCACGCCGAAGGCCTCGTGCTCGGCCAGCTGCTTCCAAGGATCGCCGACCACGACCGCGATGCCGAGGGCCGCGGCCCGGGTTTTGACCACCGCAATGGTCTGAGGCAGGCAGTCGGCGTCGACGAAGAAGACCTCACCCTTGGACTTGGCGATACGCCGGGCCATGGTCATGGCCTCGGCCGCCGCCGTCGCCTCGTCGAGCAGCGAAGCGTTGGCGAGCTCCATGCCGGTCAGGTCCATGATCATCTGCTGGTAGTTCAGCAGGGCTTCCAGTCGGCCCTGGCTGACCTCGGCTTGATAGGGCGTGTAGGCGGTGTACCAGGCCGGGTTCTCCAGCACGTTGCGCAGGACCACCGGCGGCATGATGGTGTCATGGTAGCCGAGGCCAAGCATCGAGGTTGCGACCTTGTTTTTCTCGGCCATGGCGCGCAGCTCGGCCAGGGCTTCCGTCTCACTCAGGGCCGCCGGCAACGCCAGCGGCGTGTCGTCTCGGATCGAGGAGGGAACGGTGTCCGCGACCAGGTGGTCGAGCGACGTCAGCTCCAGCGCCTCCAGCATCTCGGCGCAGTCCGCGTCGTCCGGACCGATATGCCGGCGGGCGAAATCCGCCTTGGCTTCCAATTCCTCGAGGCTGGGCCGGGTGTCGGTCATCTGCCTAAGCTCCTGTTTGTCCAGTGGCGCCGGGCGCCGAATAGGTCAAATTGTTGGTCGGACGAGACGACGCTCCGAGTCCGTCAGCTCTCGATGCCGCCCTCGCTGTCATGCCCGGGCTTTTTCCGGGCAGCAATCGAGCTGTCGCGCCGTCGTTCTCCGGATCGCGCGCTCCGGGGTTGGCAGCGGAGAGCGAGGGCAGCACCGCAAGCCGGTCCTAGAGCGTCTCGACAAAGGCCTTGTAAGCCGCCGCGTCCATCAGCCCGTCGAGCTGGCCGCTGTCGGCGATGGTCATCTTGAAGAACCAGCCCTCGCCCTCGGGATCGCTGTTGGCCTTGGCCGGATCGTCGGCAAGGGCCGCATTGGCCTCGGTCACCTCGCCGTCGAGCGGGGCGTAGATCTCGCTGGCCGCCTTGACCGATTCCACCGTCGCCGCCTCCTTGCCCTTCTCCAGGGCGGTGCCGGCCTCCGGCAGCTCGATGAAGACGACATCGCCCAGCTGCTCCTGGGCGTAGTCGGTGATGCCGACGGTTGCGACGTCGCCCTCGACGCGGATCCATTCGTGGTCGTCGGTGTAGCGCAGATTGCTCATGTTCGTCTCCCAGTTCTCGTTGTCAGCCCCGGTGATATCGGTGCGGCGCAAAAGGTAGCTTGACGACCCGGCAGGGCAGCTCCCGGCCGCGGACCTGGGCGGTCACCGCCGTGTCGGCGGCCGCCAACCCGGCGTCCACATAACCCATGGCGACCGGGCCGCCGACGCTTGGGCCGAAGACGCCGCTGGTCACCCGACCGACCGTCGCGCCCTGACCGTCCAGCAGCTCGGCGCCTTCGCGCACCGGTGCCCGGCCCTCGGGGCGCAGGCCGACCCTGCGCCGCGCCGGTCCCTCGGCGAGCTGGCGCTGGATGACCTCGGCGCCGGGAAAACCGCCCTCCTCACGGCGGCGCTTCTGGATCGCCCAGGTGAGGCCGGCTTCGACCGGTGTGGTGGTCTCGTCGATGTCGTGGCCGTAGAGGCAGAGCCCGGCCTCCAGGCGCAGCGAATCCCGCGCGCCCAAGCCGACCGGACCGACCTCGGGCTCGGCCAGCAGCCGCCGGGCCAGGGCCTCGGCCGCCGCGCCGGGCACGGCGATCTCGTAGCCATCCTCGCCGGTGTAGCCGGCCCGGCTGACGCGGCAGTGCGCGCCCTCCAGCTCGACCTCGATCCGGGTCATGAAGGCCATCTCGGCGACCTCGGGCGCCAGACGCGCCAGCACCTCGGCTGCCGCCGGCCCCTGCAGGGCGAGCAGCCCGGCGGTCTCGTCCAGGCTGACCTCGGCGTGGCCGGCCAGACCGGCCTGCAGATGGGCAAAGTCGGCGTCCTTGCAGGTGGCATTGACGACGACGAAGAGCCCGTCCTCGGTCCGGGTGATCATAAGGTCGTCGAGGATGCCGCCGGCGGCGTTGGTGAAGAAGCTGTAGCGGCTGCGCCCCGGCTTCAGGCCCTGAACGTCGGCCGGGACCAGGGTCTCCAGGGCCGCCGCCGCACCCGCGCCGCCGTCCGCATCGGTGATCGTCACCTGGCCCATGTGAGAGACGTCGAAAAGGCCGGCGGCGTTACGTGTCTGCTGGTGCTCGGCCATGATTCCCGCAGGGTACTGGACCGGCATGGCGTAGCCGGCGAAGGGCACCATGCGACCACCCAGCTCCAGGTGCAGCCCGTGGAGCGGCGTCTGTTTCAGCTCTTCTGCGGTGTCGTTCAAGACCCGACCCTCCGACAGACACACAACCCGGCCATCGGCGCGACAGCCTGTGTGCCCCCTCTGTCGTCGGACCTGAGAGATTTCGCCGGCTCGCCCTCGTCGGGCTACCCCTTGGGGCGCTGTCCGGCTTTCACCCTTCGGTGAGGCAGCGCACTTGGCCCTGCCTGCTTTCCAGAGTGCCTAACCCGAGCGGTCCCTGGGCCTGAGAGTTTCCGGGGCGGTTGCTCCTTCGGCGCCCGATCTGCCGCGGCGGCGGATCGGATCTCTCCCGCTCGGGATTGACGGCTATGTAAGCTTCAATCCTCGGATCGGCCCGCCGGGCCGAACCATTGAAATCAACGTAGGCCCTGGGCGAGGAAAGTCAACTGGCCAGGCCGGGATTCGAACCCGAAGGCCCGGCCTCTCGGCCCGAAACGAACCTTCAGAAGGCGGACCCGGCTCTGTCAGGGTCGGCTTCGCAAGGAGTTGTTAGGCCTTCTCGTGCGAAAGTCACTTAACCCATTACGATTAATCCCAAAGGCTAGTCACGCATCTCCGATCAAAGATGAACTACGTTCAGACGAACCGCAAACAGCGCCGGTCCGGCGCGCACGCCTATGCCGGCAAATTGGGGCGGCTTCTGAAGCAGCGGCGCCATGACCTTGCCCTGCGTGCGGCCAAGAGCCGGGCGGAGAGCTCGGCCGAGGTGACTCACGCGGCCATGCTGCAGCTGGAAGCCGCCAACGCCGCCAAGACTCGCTTTCTCGCCAACATGAGCCACGAGCTGAGGACGCCGTTGAATACCATCATCGGGTTTTCCGATGTCATGTTGAAGGAACACGGGGCCCAGAATGGCGCTGAAGCATCTCCGGAAACCCATCAGCAGTTCCTGCAGCTGATCAATGAGGCGGGAAACCACCTGCTCCAGATCGTCAATGATGTTCTCGACACGGCGAAGACCGAATCCGGCCAGATCCAGCTCTATGAGGAGCTGATCGAAGTCGACAATATCGTCAGCGCCTGCGAGGGGCTGGTCTCCGGCCTGGCCGCCGATAAGGAGGTCGACTTGACCTCGACCTTTGGCGAAAAGCTGCCCAGGTTCTGGGGCGACGGCAAGCGACTGAAACAGATACTCATCAACCTGCTCTCCAACGCCGTCAAGTTCACGCCGGCGGGCGGCAGGGTCGAGCTTCAGGCCTTCAGAGCCAATGATGGCGGCCTGATGATCTCGGTGTCCGACAATGGCATCGGGATCCATCCTGACAACATCGAAAGCGCGTTCACGCCCTTTCAGCAAATCGACAGCCATCTCACGCGCGAGTACGAGGGCACCGGTCTGGGCTTGCCGCTGGCAAAGGCCTTCACCGAACTGCACGGCGGCGTCTTGGACATCCAGAGCAGTCTCGGCTGTGGCACCACCGTGCGTGTCCACTTCCCGCCAAAACGATCAATGGGGTGACACCAATGGATAGCGGTTCCTCGAACGCCGCCCTTGCGGCAAATGTCCCGGGCAATAGGGACCTGGTGGTTGCCGATCTGCCGGAATCGGAAGCTTTCGGGCGCGTCGCCTATGTCTGCGGCTCGCAGGTCGTCGCCCTGATCGAGGGTCGCGAGAGGTCGGATCCGCTTCGGCTGCAAATGGGCAGCCTGGTCAAGACGGAATCGGCGGATTCGACGGTCTTCGGCGTGGTCAGCAGCCTTTCGATCCCCTTGCCCGCCGAGGATCCGGCTCAGAAGGACGTGCTGACCATCGAAGTGGAATTGCTCGGCGAGGTCCCAAAGTCGGACAGCGGCATTCCCCAGCGGTTTCGGCGCGGCGTTTCCTACCCGCCGCTTCTGAACGATCTGATCTTCACGACCACGCGCAACGACCTTGGCCTGGTCTACGCGCGGCCCAACGCTTCGACCGCGGTGGTCGGCACGATCCATCAGGACCGCAAGGTCCCGTCCTACATCATCACCAACGACCTCTTGGGCAAGCACTTCGCGATCGTGGGGACGACGGGTTGCGGAAAGTCCTGTGCGACAGCGCTGATCCTCCACGCGATTATCGAAAAGAATCCAAAGAGCCACATCGTCCTGCTCGATCCGCACAACGAGTACAGCAAAGCCTTCGGAGAGTCGGCGGAGGTCCTGGACACCTCGAGCCTCGAGATTCCCTACTGGATGCTCGAGTTCAACGAGCTCCTGGGAATCATCACCGGCGCGGGCCACGAGGCGGACAAGGCCGAGGTCGCGATCCTGAGCGAAGCCATTCCCGTGGTGAAGGCGCAATACCTGAAGAATGCCGAAACGGTGAAGCAGATCACCGTCGATACGCCGATCCCCTACCGCCTGACCGATCTCATCCAGTATTTCGACCAGGCCATGGGCAAGCTGGACAAAGCCGAAGGCCTCGCGCCCTATCAGAGGCTCAAGTCCCGGATCATCGCGCTCCAGGGCGATCCGCGCTACAGCTTCATGTTCGGCGGCATGGCGGTCCGCGACAACATGGAGAAGATCCTCTCGCGGATCTTCCGAATTCCCGTCGACGGCAAGCCGATATCGATCCTCGACCTCTCGGGCGTGCCCTCGGAAATCGTCAACGTCGTGGTCTCGGTCCTCTGTCGCATCACCTTCGACTTCGCGCTCTGTAGCAATCGCGAGATCCCGGTTCTCCTGGTCTGCGAGGAGGCGCATCGCTATGCGTCGCGGAGCAAAGAGCCTGACTTTGAGCCGACCCGGCGAGCGCTGTCGCGAATTGCCAAGGAGGGCCGCAAGTACGGGGTTTCGCTTTGCCTGGTGAGCCAGAGACCATCGGAGCTGGCGACCGGCATTCTGTCCCAGTGCAACACGGTCTTCGCGATGCGCATGACCAACGAAAGCGACCAGGAGATCATGCAGAGCATCATCTCGGATTCCTCGCTCGGTTTTGCCGAGGCCTTGCCGTCGCTGGGAAATGCCGAGGCGATCGCCGTCGGCGAGGGAATCGCGGTGCCCATGCGGCTCTGCTTTCTGGACCTGCCCGAAGTCCAGCGGCCTCGAAGCGAGACCGCCGATTTCGCCTCGGCCTGGCAGAGCGATAACTACACGGACAACTCCGTCTCCGAAATCGTCAAGCGCTGGCGCACGCAGAACTTCTAATACGCGGTCCGAAATAACCCGCTCTGCCCGACTCACCGAGATTGGGGATTGCAGTCGGCGCCGGGAGATTGACCATGGAGGTCCGACCGGGACCAGCATGGGAGACAGGCGATGTCCGGGGATGAGGCCGTTGCGGGACACTACACTCACGGTTCGCTGCTGGCCGCGATAAGCGAGGCTCTCGCGACGCTTGGCAAGACGCCCGAGACCGTCTCGGTCGACGACCTCGCGCCGGTCGACGAGTTCCACATCGGCGGGCGCCAAGCCTCCGAGCACTTCTTGAGCCAACTGGCGCTCGACGCAGAGACCCACGTGCTGGATGTCGGCTGCGGGCTCGGCGGCGCCTCGCGATTCACCGCGAGCCGCTTCGGCTGCAGAGTGACCGGCATCGACCTGACCACGGAGTACGTCGAGACCGGCCGGACCCTCACCTCCTGGGTCGGCCT
>JASJAL010000099.1 GCA_030067055.1 Kiloniellales bacterium
GACAACCCGGTCAATCGCCGGGCCTTCGAGGACCAGCTGACGGTGCTCGGCTGCGAAACTTCGGTCTTGCCCGATGCGAAGTCTGCACTCGAGGCCTTGAAGGCGGGGGCCGAGAACGCGATGCCCTTCGGCGTCGCAATCATCGATCACATCATGCCAGAGACCGATGGAGTGGCGCTGTCCAAGATGATCCGGGCAGAGCCGAGCCTCGCGGAGCTCAAGCTCGTGATCGCCTCGGCAGCCGGTTTGCGCAACACCGGCAAGGCGGCGCGCGAAATGGGCTTCGACGTGGCACTGTCCAAGCCGCTACGGCCCAACAGTCTGGTCAAATGCTTGCGCGCACTCCTGGCCGACGCCCCCGCCTCGGAGGGCAACCTGGCCCACTCCGAGACGGATCCCCGGTCCCGCTCCACCATCAGGGTCCTGCTGGCCGAGGACAACCCCGTGAACCAGCGGGTGATGATCGCACTGCTGGCCAAGTCCGGTGTCCGCGTCGACGTTGCCGGCAACGGCGTAGAGGCGATCGAGGCGGTCCGCAGCCGGCCCTACGACCTGATCCTGATGGACATCCAGATGCCCGAGTTGGACGGCGTCCAGGCCGCCCGTCGGATCCGGGAGCTGGAAGGCGAGATGGGACATATCCCGATCATCGCGGTCACGGCCCATGCTATGAAAGGCGATCGCGAGAAGTACCTGCAAGCCGGCATGAACGACTATCTGCCGAAGCCGATCAACCGGGCTGAGCTGCTGAGCAAGATCGACTATTGGGCCGACCGGCGACGGTCAGAACCCGCCGCGGGTGACAAGGAGCAGTCAGCACAAAGCGAGGCGGACCCGGCCGCTGAGAAGACCGGCGGAAACAAGAAACGCGGCGGCGGCGGGCGAAAAACGAAACGAAAGCGCAGCACCGGCTGACCGCAGCAGGCCGGGGCCTGCCGCCGGCCGACGAATCTCCGATCGCCCGAATCCCTCGATCCAGCGCCCCTCCTGGGTTTTTCTTAGTGACGCGCTGGCGGCACCTTGGTACATGATTGATAAGTCTCAGACACGGGCGCGGCCGCGCTCGAGTCAGCGGTACGGAAAGCATCCGTAGCCAGAACGGCCCGCGAAAAAGGGCCGCAAACCAGTCCAAAGGGAGGAGATCCGAATGCCCAGCGTAACGATGACGGTCAACGGGCAGCAAGTGACCCGTGACGTCGAGGGGCGCACTCTGCTCACCGATTTTCTGCGTCAGGACCTGGCCCTGACCGGCACCCACGTCGGCTGCGATACCAGCCAGTGCGGCGCCTGCGTCGTCCATGTCAACGGCAAGTCTGTCAAGGCCTGCACCATGCTCGCAATACAGGCCGACGGCGCCGAGGTCACGACCATCGAAGGCCTCGCCCAGAACGGCGAACTCCATCCCATGCAGGCGGCCTTCAAGGAACATCACGGCCTGCAGTGCGGCTTCTGCACCCCGGGTATGGTCATGAGCGCGGTCGACTTGGTGAACACCAAGGGCGAGGCGAGCGAGACCGAGATCCGCGACTGGCTGGAAGGCAACATCTGCCGTTGCACCGGCTATCACAACATCGTCAAGGCCATCCAGGCCGGCGCGAAGGCGATGGGGAGCTGAGCCATGCCAGACACAGGAATCGGCGCCAGCGTTCGTCGCAAGGAAGACCAGCGCTTTCTCACCGGCAAGGGCCGCTACACCGACGACCTCAACCGGCCCGGCCAGGTCCACGCCGTCTTCGTGCGCTCTCCGCACGCCCACGCCACGGTCGCCTCGATTAACACCGCTGCCGCGGCCGATGCACCCGGCGTGATCGCAGTCTTCACCGGCAAGGACATGGAAGCCGACGGGGTCGGTTCCCTGCCCTGCGGCTGGACGGTTACCGACAAGCACGGCGAGGCCCACAAGGCGCCGCCGCACTTCCCTCTGGTCCGCGACAAGGTGCGCTATGTCGGCGACCATGTCGCCGTGGTACTGGCGGAGAGCGCGGCCGAGGCAGTCGATGCCGCCGAGCTCGTCGAGGTCGACTACCAGAGCCTGCCGATCAATGTCGACCCGAGCAAGGCCATGGACGGCCCGCAGCTGCACGACGAGGCGCCGAGCAACCTCTGCTATGACTGGGAGCTGGGCGACGAGGCCGCGGTCGACGAGGCCCTGTCGCGGGCGGCCCATGTCACCAAGCTGGATCTGGTCAACAACCGGCTGATCCCGAACGCCATCGAGCCGCGGGCGGCGATCGCCGAGTACGATACCGGGACCGACAGCTACACGCTCTATTCGACCAGCCAGAACCCGCATCTGCTCAGGCTGATCCTCTGCGCCTTCGTGCTGGGCATCCCGGAATCGAAGCTGAGAGTGATTGCGCCCGATGTCGGCGGCGGCTTCGGCTCCAAGATCTACTGCTATGCCGAAGAGACCGTCTGCACCTGGGCCGCCAAGCGGACCGGCCGGCCGGTCAAGTGGACCGGCGATCGTTCGGAAGCCTTCCTGGCCGACGCCCACGGCCGTGACCACCTCACTCATGTTGAGCTCGGCATGGATGCCGACGGCAAGTTCGTCGCCATGAAGGTCGACACCACGGCCAATCTCGGCGCCTATCTGTCGAACTTCGCAACCAGCATCCCGACCTACCTCTACGCGACCCTACTGGCCGGGCAGTACACGACCCCGGTCATCCACTGCAACGTCAAGGCGGTCTTCACGAACACCGCCCCGGTTGATGCCTACCGCGGTGCCGGCCGGCCGGAAGCGACCTACGTCATCGAGCGAGTCGTCGAGGCCGCGGCGCGGGAACTCGGGGTTGATCCGGCGGAGCTGCGCAAGCGCAACTTCGTGCCGCCCGATGCCTTCCCCTATGCCACGCCGGTCGCCCTGACCTACGATTCCGGGCAATACGCGCTGGCCATGGACAAGGCCCTTGAGCTGATCGACTACGCCGGCTTCCCGGCCCGCCGTGATGCTTCCAAGGCCAAGGGCAAGCTTCGCGGAATCGGCTTCTCGGCCTACATCGAGGCCTGTGGGATCGCGCCCTCGGCCGTGGTCGGCTCGCTGGGCGCCGGCGTCGGCCTCTACGAGTCGGGGCAGGTCCGTTTCAACCCGACCGGCACCGTCTCGGTCTTCACCGGCTCGCACAGCCACGGCCAGGGCCACGAGACGACCTTCTCGCAGCTGGTCTCCGACACCCTGGGCGTGCCGATCGAGAACGTCGAGATCGTCCACGGCGATACCGGGTCGATCCCCTTCGGCATGGGGACCTACGGGTCCCGCTCGCTCGCGGTCGGCGGCTCGGCGCTCAGCAAGGCCTGCGACAAGATCATCGACAAGGGCAAAAAGATCGCCGCCCATCTGCTCGAGGCCTCGGTCGACGACATCGAGTTCGACAAGGGTACCTTCCGGGTCGCCGGCACCGACAAGGAGAAGGCCATCGGCGAGATCGCCTTCGCCGCCTACGTGCCGCACAACTATCCGGAGGACCTGGAGCCGGGCCTCGATGAGACCTCGTTCTACGACCCGCTCAACTTCACCTACCCGGCGGGCACCCATGTCTGCGAGCTCGAGATCGACCCGGAGACCGGGGTGATCGAGATCGTCGACTGGGCCGCAGTCGACGACTTCGGCAAGGTCATCAACCCAATGATCGTGGAGGGCCAGGTCCATGGCGGCATCGCCCAGGGCGTCGGCCAGGCCATGCTGGAGAACTGCGTCTACGACGCCGACGGCCAGCTGCTGACCGGATCCTACTTGGACTACTGCATGCCGCGGGCCGACAACCTGCCGTCCTTCAAGATCGAGACCACCGAGACGCCCTGCCCGCACAACCCCCTGGGGGTGAAGGGCTGCGGCGAGGCCGGCGCGATCGCTGCCCCGGCCGCCTTCATGAACGCGGTGACCGACGCCCTGGGGACGGAGGCCGTCACCATGCCGGCCAGCCCGGAGAAGGTCTGGCGGATCGCTCAAGCGGCCCAGGCGGCCGAGTAAGGGAGGACGAATCATGTATGAGTTCAACTACCATCGTCCCGCCAGCCTCGATGCCGCTGCGGGCGCACTGAGCGGCGCCGGCGAAGGCAAGCTCGTCGCCGGCGGCATGTCCCTGATCCCGACGCTGAAGCTGCGTCTGGCTCAGCCCTCGGACCTGATCGACCTCGGTGCGATCGCCGACCTCAAGGGGATCTCCGAGGAGGGCGGCAACATCGTGATCGGGGCCATGACCACCCATGCCGAGGTCGCGGGCAACGCCACCGTCAAGGCCAAGATCCCGGCGCTCGCCGATCTGGCCGAGGGCATCGGCGACGTCCAGGTCCGCAACCGCGGCACGCTCGGCGGCTCCATCGCCCACAACGATCCGGCGGCCGACTACCCGGGTGGTCTGGTCGGTCTCGGCGCGACAGTCCGCACCAACAAGCGGGAGATCGCGGCCGACGACTTCTTCACCGGCATGTTCGAGACCGCCCTCGCCGAGGACGAGATCGTCACCGCCGTGGCCTTCCCGGTGCCGGAAAAGGCGGCCTATGCCAAGTTCCCGAACCCGGCCTCGCGCTACGCCATCGCCGGTGTCCTGGTCAGCCAGGGCGCAGGTGGCGTGCGGGTCGCGGTCACCGGTGCCGGCCCTTCGGTGTTCCGGGTCCCTGAGATGGAGACGGCCCTGGCTTCGAACTTCTCGGCCGCTGCCATCGAAGGCATCTCCGTGCCGGCCGACGGGCTCAACAGTGACATCCACGCCAGCGCCGAGTACCGCGCCCACCTGGTCGGGGTCATGGCCCGGCGGGCGGTCGCTGCCGCGGGCTGACGACAGGACCTTGATTCGCCAGCGAGACCCGGCGGTCCTCAGAAGGGACCGCCGGGTCTTCGTCCTTTGGCGCCGCGGAGACGGGCCGGCCTGCACGGCTCGAGGCTAGGGAACCATGCGGGTTTGGCGCCGCATCGCCGCTATCGGTCTTGCAGTCGTCGCCGTCCTGGCGCTGGCCGCCTATGGCGTACGGCGGGAAATCGTCGCGCATGTCGCCAAGGACCTGCTGGCGCGGCGCGGTCAGCCGGATGCCGTCCTCGAAGTGGTCGAGGTCACGCCCTGGCGGACTCGACTTGTCGAGGTCGCCGCCGATGGTCTGCGGGCCGAGGCGGTCACGCTCCACTACGAACCTCTGAAGCTGCTCCGTGGGGAGTTCTCGAAGATCGAGATCGAAGCCCCACGGCTCGCGCTCGACCTGACGCGCCCGGGGGAGGCCGGCACCTTCGCAGTCCCGGAGCTGCCGCCGATCCGGATCGCGGCGGGCGAGATCGAGGTCGTCCTGGCCTCGGGCCGCATCGGGCTCGAGGTCGAGGCGGAATTCCAAACAGCGCCCGGTGGCCGCATCGAAGGCTCGGCCAGCTTCGACGGTCGGTCTGAGCTGGGCAGCCTGAGCGGGACGCTGCAGCTCGAGAGTGCCGGCGGCCTGGCATTCGAGCTGGCCGCCGGCCTTGATGCGATGAGCCCGCTTTGGTCCGAACTGGGATTGCCGAGCCCGCAGGCGGGCGGCCTGAAGGGCGAGCTGAGCCTTGCTACGGCGCTAAGCGCCTTGGAACGAACTCACGGGTCCCCGGCCGAGTGGCTAGGCCGGGCGGCGGCCGAGGGCCTGAGCGGCGACCTGCGCTTGCAGCTGGAAGACCTGCGCTGGCCCAAGCTGGACCGGCCGCTTTCCCTGCAAGTCCCCCTCGCCTTCCGGAGCCAGACCGAGGCCTTGGAAATCGCCCTGCCCGGCGAAGTCGACCTGGCCGGTGTCCCGGCCCTGCAAACGCTGGCCGGCGACCAGGCGATCGTCGCCGATCTACTGCGCTTTCTCGAAGGCGCGACGAAGCTCTCCCTGAACAAGCAGGACGGATCCGCGCCAGTTGTCCGGATGAGCCCCCAAGCCGATGGCGGTGTCGTCCTTTCCTACGAAGGGCGAGCCGATATCGAAGCGGAGGGCCGCCGGCGGCTGGTGGTCTCCGGCCGAGGCGACCTGGCCTTGGATCGCGCGCTGCGCCCCGGTTACTTTCGGGTCGAGGACCTGCAGGCGGAGCTCCGAGATCTGAACCTGCGGGGCCGGGCCATCGAATCCGCAAGCTTCACCGGATCGGTTGAGGGCGATGCCGGTTCCCTGCGGGCAAAGGGTGACCTGCAGGCTGCCCTGCGCGACCTCCAGATCGATCCCTTCGGCTTCGGGACCGCCCGCTTCGAAGCGCCCATCGCGATCGACGCCGGCCCGGAAGGTTCGAAGGCAGAGCTGACCGGCGAGGGAGAGCTGTCCTGGAAGGATGCGCGCTCGACCCTGGCCTTCGCTCTTCCCGATACGCATCGCCTGTTGTTGACCGGCCTTCAGGCCAGTCAGAGCGGTGCCGAGGTCTCCTACGGGGCCCAGGTCGATCCGGGCGAGATGACCCTGCGGATCGACGATCCGGACAAGCCCCTGGACCTGCGCGCCGCCTTCGAGCCCTTACAGATCACCGGCCGCTGGTCCGAGGCGCAGGGCCTCAACCTCGAAGCCCGCATCCCGGTGCGGCGGCTGACGGTACCGCAGCTCGAGCTGGAGGCCCGCAAGATCCTGGCGATCGAGACCCTTCGGCCCGCCGAGGGCATCGCCCGAGTCTCGGTGACCGTGGCAGAGCTGCACCAGACCGGAGCCGAGCCCGCTCTCGCGCCGCTCGCGCTTCGAGGCCGGCTGGATCACGCGGGCGCCCCGCTCAGCTTCACGGCCGCGGGCAGCACGGTCGCGGGCATCAAGCTTTTCGAGCTGAAGGGCCGCCACGACATCGGCGACGGCGGAGGCCGCGCGGAGATCTCCCTGGCCGGGGGTCTCTTCGGGGCGGCACCGCGGCGCCTGCGCGAGCTGGCACCGGCCGCCCCGGACCTCACGGTCACCGGGGGGCGTGTCGCGGCCAAGGCAAAGGTCGCCTGGCGCGACGGCGAACTCCAAGGCTCCGGCCGGCTCGACCTGTCGGAAGTCGGCATGAAGGGCCCGGCGCTCACCTTGGAGGGCCTGACGGGAGAGCTGACCTTCGCGCAGCTCTTTCCGCTGCGGAGCGAGCCGGGGCAGAGCCTGACCGCGAGGCGCCTGGACCTGGGTGAGACGCTGAACGACCTCAGCGCCCGATTTGCGGTCTCGGCTCAGGGGCCCGACCAGACCCTGGTCATCGACATCGAACGGGCCGAGGCCCGCTCCATCCTTGGGCCCCTATCGGTGGCCAGCGGCCGTGCCGAGCCGCAGTCAGGTCGCTACCGGATGCGCCTGCAGCTGGTCGACCTGGATCTGAGCAAGCTGAGCGAGACCGCGGCCATCGAAGGCCTCGCCGGCGAAGGCCACCTGAGCGGCATGATCCCCCTGGAGGTCTTCGGATCGGAGCTGCGCATCGCCGATGCCAGCCTGTCGAACCGAGGCCAGGGGGTCCTCCGATTCCGGTCGGAGGCCGCGTCTCGGGCCCTGGCCGCCGGGGGCGAGCCCGTCGAGCTGATGCTCCGGGCCCTGGAAGACTTCAGATACGAAGAACTGAAGCTCAGCGCCAACACCAGCGACGGCGAGGAACTCGAGCTCTTCATCACCATGTTGGGCCAGAACCCTGCGGTCTTGGAAGGCCACCCCTTCCGCTTTAACATCCGTCTGGCGAGCAATCTTCCACAGCTGGTCGAGGTCTTGCAGCAAGGTAGCGGCTTGACCCAGGGCGTGCTGGGCAAGCTGTGGAAGTTTCGGCAGTAGTCTGCGTATAGCAATAGAGGGCGCGAAACTCCGGAAAGGCCGGCGCTTCGGCCC
>JASJAL010000100.1 GCA_030067055.1 Kiloniellales bacterium
TTCGACATCAAGGACCTGGTCAAGCAGGCCGAGGACCGGATGCAGGAGCTGGCCAAGGAGAACGTCCCGAAGGAGCTCTTCGGCGGGATCATCGCGGCCCACGGCACGATCTACGAGAAGATTGTCGACGCAGCCAACGAGATCGACGCCGAGATCATCGTCATGGCCGCCCACCGGCCCTCGCTGAAGGACTACCTGCTCGGCCCCAACACCGCCCGGGTCGCCCGCCACGCCCGCTGCTCGGTGCAGATCGTCCGCGACTGAGCAGGCCGTCGTGGGGCCGGGTCGAGTTTCGCCGGCCCCTTGACCGCGCCTGCGCGCCGTGGCGCCCTAGCGCGCGAGAGTGGGGAGGCGAAGAGATCGCGAAGGCTGGAATGCCATCACCTCCAGGAACACCCGGGGCCGCGCCGCCCGAGCTGGCCCAGGCGCTCCGGCTACAGCAGGCCGGGGACCTGGCCGGCGCCGAGCGGATCTATCGCGATTTGTTGTTGCGTCAGCCGGGCGAGCCCGACGTGCTGCATCTGCTCGGCCTTGTCCAGCACCAGAAGGGTGATTCCGAGGCGGCGCTGCCATTGATCGCGCAGGCCCTGGAGGCCAGGCCGGACTCGGCCGTCTACCGCCGCAACCAGGCCTCGATCCTGGCGGGCCAGGGCCGCCTCAAAGAGGCCGCCGAGGCCTACGAGGCCCTGCTCGCCCTGACCCCGGAAGACGCGGAGGCTCACGCCGCCTTGGCCAGCATCTTGCGTCACCTCTCGCGCTGGGACGAGGCGGCCGAACAGTACCGCCGGGCGCTGGAGCTTCGCCCGGAGTCGGCGCCCTGGCAGAGCGCCCTCGGCGATGTTCTCCAGGCACGGGGCGACCTCGGGGCCGCGGCGGCTGCCTACCGCGCGGCCATCGCCCTGGACCCAAGCTTTGGAGTCGCCGAGAGCGGCCTGGGCAACGTATTGCGCGAGCAGGGCCATCTCGAAGAGGCGCTGGACCACTGCCGCCGGGCGGTCGATCTCGCACCGGACTATCCCTTGGGCCACAGCGACCTGGGCTATTGCTTCCAGGAGCTGGGACGCCAGGACGAGGCGCTGGACGCCTACCGCAAAGCCGTCGCCCTCGACCGCCGGCTGCTGAAGCCGATCATGATGAAGATCCCCAAGTCGGCCCACGGCCGACTCTGGCTCCATCCCTCCAAGCTCAAGGCGCTGCTTACGGAGCGTCAACCGTAGGTACAAACACGCCGACCATGCGAGGGCTTCTTCAGTCGAGCGAGTAACCGACAAAGAATATCTGGTCAGGCACGTCGTCTCTGTAGGTCACGATGTACCGAGCCGTGCCTCTCTCGATCCGGTCGCAGAATGATAGAACCGGGTTGCTTTGTTCGGTCTCTTTCAGTGGTGCCAGCAGAACGGTTTCAATGAGTTCGCGGCTCGGCTTTACCGTCCCGAGAAGCTGGAGAAGTTCAGCTTCGGGTAGGGGATTGGCATGAAACCACTCCGGCCGCTTTGAGATGCCCGAAATATCCAAAATAGACCGAGTGCCGTCAGGAACTGCGGCCCCGAAGGCTTCATCGATTGAGGCGTGGCTGGGGCCAGGGGCAATAGACTCTTCGTTTGGAGGAAAGTCGAACTGGAACATGTACCGAATGCCGACTTTTTCCTCCCCGTGCAGGCTCAAATTAGGATCGTATCTCCCGGCCTCAAACTCGTCTTTGCGCAGTTTATGAAGGGCGTCACCGATGTCCGTTTGGTACTCCGTGAAATAATAGTATGGGTTGCTGCCCATGATGCACACCTCCCGAGGACGGTGGTGGTCCGAACTGGCGGCCAAGACAGAACCTTGCATTTGAGGGTGACGCCCTCAAGGCGACGTCTCTCCAAATACCGGTTGACGGATCAAGAATACGACTCGCCACCGCTTGAATCCTGTTCGAGTCTCGATCAAGCTTTTGGGATGTCCAGACCGAGGTTGTCCCTGCCGCCCTTCGCCGCGCTGCGGGCCTTTCACGCGGCCGCGACTCACGAGCGCTACCGCGATGCGGCGGAGAGCCTCGGGATCACCGAGTCGGCGATTAGCCATCAGGTCCGGAAGCTGGAGGACTACCTGCGCACGGCGCTCTTCGACCGCTCCGGCGGTCGGGCGGAGCTGACTGAGGTCGGCCGGCGCTACCTCGAGCAGATCGATCCCGCGATCCGCCAGATCCAGGCGGCGACCGAGGCCATTCTGCCGGCCAGCGGCCGCAGCGTCGTCCGCCTGACCCTGCCGCCCTCGTTGGCGGCGGCCTGGCTGATCCCGCGGCTCGCGGACTTCGAGCGCAAGCAGCCGGAGATCGACCTGCAACTGGTTCCCACGACCCGCGTGGTCGACCTCGGTCGCGACCAGGTTGACCTGGCGATCCGCCATGGCAAGGGCCGTTGGCCTGGCGTCGAGGCGAAGTTTCTGTTGGAGGAGACGGCCCTGCCAGTCTGCGCGCCCGGCTACCTGGAGCCGGTCGAGGGCAAGCTCTCGGCGGAGCTTCTGCGCGGCGTGCGGCTGATCGTCAGCGCGCATTTCCCCGACGAGTGGGAGGAGTGGGCCCGGGCCCGCGGCCTGGAGCCGCCGCCGCTTGCCGGCTCGGTCGCCTTCGACGCCGCCGAGCAGGCGCTGCAGGTCGCCGAGGGCGGGCACGGCCTGGCGATGGGGCGCCGGCCCCTGGTCGACGACCGGCTGGCCCGCGGCAGCCTTATCGCGCCCTTCGGCGGTCCCGATCCGACTGGGGCGGGCTACTACCTCTGTCGGCCGCCGGACCAGCCGCCGACCGCCGCGGCCCGGCGCCTGGCGCGCTGGCTGGCCGAGGTCGCGGCGGAGGAGAGCGTTGGCGGCAAGGCGGCGGCCGCTCCGGCGTAACTTGAATTTCCTTCAAGTCACCCTGAGCCGAAGTCGGTGGTTTCAGGCGGCCCCAGGGCCCAGATTTCTTGGCAGGCAAACCGCCGGCCACCGCACGGCCGGGCTGAACGAGGACCCCGCCATGAACCAGACCGCTTCTCTCGCGCCGTCGCCAAACACGGTCCCGCTGACCCTCGCATCCGTACTGGCGCCGCTGACCTTCATCCGCCCGCAGGCCGAGAAGCCGTTCTTCCATAGCTCCGCGCTCACCGGCGGCGCCCAGAAGGATTTCTTCGAGACCGAGGCGCATGCGGTCGCGATCCAGGACCTGCGCGGAATCGCCGACGCTGTGTCGCTCGATCACGAGGGCTTTGCGCTGCGCCGTCACGAGACCGCGGTTGCGGACCTCTATGACGACGAGGCGGTGGAGAGCGCCTACGTCCCGGAGATCGAGGCGCTGCTGCGCGGGGAGTTCGGGGCCAGCCGGGTGGCGGTCTTCGACGTGACACGCCGCTCGGACGGCGGCGCCGGCGCGCCGAATCCGGACGGCCTGCGCGGCCCGGCGACCAAGGTGCACGTCGACTATACGGCCAAGAGCGGCCCGCAGCGGGTCAAGGACGTCCTCGGCGAGGCCGAGGCGAAGCGTCTCGCCGCCAACAGCGCCCGGATCGTCCAGGTCAACGTCTGGCGGCCGATCCGCGGCCCGGTCGAGCGCGCGCCCCTGGCGCTGGCCGACGCCTCTAGCGTGCGGCCCGCTGACCTGATTGCCACCGAGCAGGTCTTCCCGGACCGGGTCGGTGAGATCTACCTCCTGGCCCATCGTTCCGGCCAGCGCTGGTACTACGCGCCGCGGATGACCCGGGACGAGGTGCTGCTGATCAAGGGCTGGGACAGCCTCAACGACGGCCGCGCCCGCTTCACGCCCCACAGCGCCTTCGAGGATCCGAACTCGCCGGAGGGCGCCGCGCCGCGCGAGAGCATCGAGGTCCGCACCCTGGTCATAATGGAGTGACAGGCGCCGGTTGCAGGCGGTCCTTGAAGCGTTTTCAGCCAGGCCCGGACGTGCCACTCTGATTCCTGTAACGCTCCGAGGGCGGTCCCGTCGCCCGCCCCCTAACGCCATCCCAAAGCAGGAGGCGCGGGTTGCCGGTGGGAACAGCAGGGACGTCGCCGCCACGCGGCTTTCCCGACAGCGAGTTCGAGGGCCGGCTGGAGCGGGCCCAAGCGCTGATGTCTCAGCACGGGCTCGCGGCGCTGCTGCTCACGACCGAGGTCGAGCTGCGCTACTTCTCCGGTTTCCTGACCCAGTTCTGGCAGAGCCCGACCCGGCCCTGGTTCCTCGTGGTGCCGCTCGCGGGCAAGCCCGTAGCGGTCATTCCCGAGATCGGCGCCGAAGCCATGGCCCGAACCTGGGTCGAGGACATCCGAACCTGGTCCTCACCGCACCCCAGCGACGACGGCGTCACCTTGCTCGCGGCTGCCCTCTCGGAGCTCGCCGGGGCCGGCGGGCGCATCGGCCTGGCCATGGCGCGGGAGACCCATCTGCGCATGCCCCTAGGCGATTTCGAGCGCCTGCGCCAGGCGCTGCCGACGGCCGAGTTCGCAGACTCCACCGCCATCCTGTGCCGGCTGCGTCAGGTCAAGTCCGAGCGCGAGATCGCCAAGATCGCCCACGTCTGCGCCCTGGTCTCCGATGCCTTCGCCAACGCCGCGCAGCTCTTCCATCAAGGACAGAGCGAGATCGAGGCCTTCCGCGCCTTCAAGATGGAATGTCTGCGTCGCGGGGTCGACGACGTGCCCTATCTGGTGGGGGGCGCCGGGCCCGGCGGGTACGGCGACATCATCTCGCCGCCTTCGGAGCGCCCGCTCGCCGAGGGCGACGTCTTGATCCTCGATACCGGCTCAATCTACGACGGCTATTTCTGCGACTTCGACCGCAACTTCGCCTTCGCCCAAGCCGATGACGAGGTGCGACGCGCCTACGACGTCGCCTATCTGGCCACGGAAGCCGGTCTGAAGGCGGCGCGGCCGGGTGCGACCTGTGCCGATCTCTTCCGCGCCATGCAGGCGGTCCTCGAGGTCGGCGGCGCGCTGGGCAACGACGTCGGCCGCCTCGGCCACGGCCTGGGCAGCCAGCTCACCGAATGGCCCTCGCACACGGCCTGGGACGAGACGCGGCTGGAGCCGGGCATGGTGCTGACCCTTGAGCCCGGGATGAGCTTCGCCCCCGGCCGTGTCATGGTGCATGAGGAGAACATCGTGATCCGGGAGTCCGGTCCAGAGCTGCTGACCCGCCGGGCACCGCCGGAGTTGCCCATCATCGGTTAGACGCCCGGGGAGAGAGGTTTGAAGCTCGAATTCGACTCCGACGAAGGCTTCGGCCAGCGCGCGACCCTGGGGCTGATCGTGCTGCAGGCGGACGAGACCGTCGAGCCGGAGTTCCGCGGCCTCGTCGCTCTCGAAGGCGTCGTGCTCTATCACAGCCGTGTGCCGAGCGGTGCCGAGGTCACACCGGAGACCCTGGCCGCGATGCAGGCCGAGATTCCCGCCGCCGTGCGCCGCCTACCGCCGACCGCGGAGTTCGACGTGATCGGCTATGCCTGCACCTCGGGTGCGACCATCATCGGGGAGGCCGCGGTCGCGGAAGCGATCCGCTCGGTCCGGCCCGGGGTCGCGACCAGCGATCCTCTTACCGCGACCAAGGCGGCGTGCCGCGCCCTGGACGTGCGGCGGCTCGGCTTCGTCACGCCTTATGTTGCGGAGGTCTCTGCGGCCATGCGCCGCAACCTGGAAGAGGCCGGCCTCGAGATCGCCGCCTTTGGCTCCTTCGAGGAGAGCGAGGAATCCGTCGTCGCGCGCATCGCGCCGGCCTCGGTGCTCGACGCCATCGTGCGGGTCGGTGCGGCGGCCGAATGCGAGGCGGTGTTCGCCTCCTGCACCAATCTACGGGCGACCGGTGTGATCGCCGAGGCCGAGACGCGCCTTGGCAAACCGGTGATCACAAGCAACCAAGCCCTGGCCTGGCACATGCTCCGCCTCGCCGGCCTGCCGGACGGTCAGGCCGTCGCCGGATCTCTGTTTCGCTGTTCGCTGCCCTGATCGGACGCGGGCGATCGCATCGCCCGGAGGAAGAATGACTGCCGCGCTGCTCGCCGCCTCAGGAGCGCAGCCTTAAGGTCAGCGCGGCGGCGGCGACCAGCGCCAGGGCGGCGACTAGGGAGGGCAGCAGGAAGCTCTCGCCGAAGCGGTAGGCGTAGCCGGCGAAGCTCGGGCCGATCATCTGGCCCAAGCCGAAGGCGGCAGTCATCATCGCGATCGCTCGGCGAGGATCACCCCGGGACAGCGCCCGGGCATTGATCAGGCCGAGCGCGGTAATCCCCATGAAGGTGCCGCCGAGAAGAGCGGCCGCGACGACGATGGCGACCGGGCCGGTGACCAGCACCGAAAGCGCGACCCCGAAACCCTCGACCAGGCAGGCGATGGCGAAGCTGCGGTCATTGCCCCAGCGGCGCCCGAGCCAAGCCCAGAAGGCCACGGAGGGGACCGCGGCCAGGCCGACCACCAGCCAGACCAGGCCCTCGAGGGCGGCAATCTCCGGCAGGCCGCGCACCATGGTCGAAATGAAGGTCGCGGTGATCACGTAGCCGAAGCCGAAGAGCCCGTAGGCCAGGGTCAAGGCCAGCAGGCGCCGGTCCATGCCGTCCGACGTGTTGCCGACAGCCTGAGGGGCGGCGGCCTCCGCCCCGCCTGGGACCAGGGCCCGGGCGGCCAGCAGCGCCAGCAGGGAGAGCGCGCCGCTGGCCAGCCAGAGCGCTCGCCAGTCGGCGCCTATCGCACCGAGGCCCCAGACCAGGACGGCCGAGACGGCGATTCCGCTGCCGACCCCGGCGAAGTGCACCGACGACAGGCCGGGCCGTCCGGCCTGGGCCAAGCGGTCGAGAATCAGTGCGGAGCCGAAGACCAGGACGAAGGCGCTGGCCACGCCGCCGAGGAGACGCAGCACCAGGAAGACCGGCACCGCCGTGGCCAGGCCCATGGCGGCGGTGGTCACGGCGCTGACGCCCAGCGCGGCCAGGAACCAAAGGCGCCGTCCGCCGGGCAGACGATCCGCCGCCGCCCCCAGGGCGCCCAGCAAATAGCCAAGGAAATTGGCCGAGGCGACGATCCCGGCCTCGGCTTTGGTCAGTTCCAGGGCCTGCTCCATGAACGGCAGGATCGGCGTGTAGACGAAGCGTCCGATGCCCATGGCCGCGGCCAGCGCGATCAAACCGCCGAGGGCGAGCGCGATGCTATGGCTGCGGGCTCCGTCCATCGAAGGGGCCACTCCGAAGGCTGTGGCATGGCCGCCGCGGGCGGCGACCGCAAGCTCACGTCATTCGCCCGATTCGAGCAAGCGGGCATTCGCTGGGGGAATCGGTCGCTCAACTCTAAAGAAGTGAAAATTTAGTTTTATCCACAACCTGAGCTCGCATCTCGATTTGATTCGTGATACGACTTATACGGGAATCAACATCCGGGAAATCTCGGAAAAAACTGCCGCTCGGATCGTGTGCCGGTGATGCAGCGTCACGCTCCGACCCACCGACTGCGCCGTGAAGACGATGCATATCGCGCCAGTCTTAGGGCGCATCTCCTGACGGCCGCCGATGTGCGGCGCGGGACAGCGATGACGACAGACCCAGTTCAAATTCCCTGCCCGGTGGATTCAGGTCCTCTGTGCCAAGCAATTGGCAAATCTCTGAGGACGGTCTCCGTCGGTGCGCCGCGGCGGCTGGGTTCAGCTTTCCTGGATGCAATCTCGGTTGGCGGCAAGCGGCGGCGGAGAGGGGTCCCTTTGGGCCATCTGACGGCGTAGGGG
>JASJAL010000001.1 GCA_030067055.1 Kiloniellales bacterium
CCGCCTGGGCCTGAAGATCGGCAAGACCGGCGGCTTTATCGGCTGCTCGAACTACCCGGACTGCCGCTATACCCGGTCCCTGGCAGTGATGAACGGCGAGGAGGCCGAGGCCGAGGCCTGCCTGGCCAGCCCCCGCGAGCTGGGCAATGACTCGGCGACCGGTCTGCCGGTCACGGTCCGTAAGGGGCCTTTCGGGATTTACCTGCAGCTGGGCGAAGCTTCGAAGGAGAAGGGCGCCGAAAAGCCGAAGCGCTGTTCCCTGCCCAAGGGCATGAGCCCGATGGAGATCGACCTTCAGACCGCCCTGGCGCTGCTCGCCCTGCCGCGCGAGGTGGGCCCGCACCCCGAGACCGGCGAGCCGATCCTGGCCGGCATCGGTCGCTACGGGCCCTACGTCAAGCACAAGTCGGCCTACAAGACCCTTGCCGAGGACGACGACGTCCTGACCATCGGCCTGAACCGCGCCGTGGTTCTGATCGCCGAGGCCCCGGCCCGGCGCCAGAGCAGCGCGCTCAAGACCCTGGGCGAGCATCCGGCCGACCAGAAGCCGGTGACCCTGCACAAGGGCCGCTACGGGCCCTACGCCAAGCACGGCAAGATCAACGCCACCCTGCCCGACCACCTGACCACCGAAGACATCACCCTGGAGCAGGCGGTCGAGCTCCTGGAGGTTCAGGCGGCCAAGAAGGGCAAGAAGACCGCCGCAAAGAAGACGGCAGCGAAGAAGACCGGCGCAAAGAAGAAGGCGGCCAAAAAGACCGGCGCAAAGAAAGCCGGATCCAAGAAGACGGGAGCCAAGAAAGCGGCGAGCAAGAAAACCACCAAGAGCGGGACCGCCGAGGAGCCCGCCGGCGAGACGGGTCAGGCAGCGAAAGCGAAGACAGGGTCCGCCGCCGAGGCTGCCGAATAGGCGCACCAGGTGGCCGCCGCCAAACGCCAGCCGGCGCCCTTCCCCAGCAAGGAAGAAGTCCTCACCTTCATCCGCGAGCACGACGGTACGGTGGGCAAGCGCGAGATCGCGCGGGCCTTCCAGCTGAAGGGCCAGCAGCGCATCACCCTCAAGGCCCTGCTCAAGGAGCTGGCCGCGGAAGGCCACATCGAGCGCGACCGTAAGCGGCGCGTCGCCGCTCCGGGGCGCCTGCCCTCCGTCACCGTGATCGAGGCGATCGGCCGCGATCCGGATGGCGAACTGCTCGGCCGGCCGGCCAACTGGACCCGCGACACCCCGCCGCCGACCATCTACATCGCCCCCTTCCCGGGCGGCCATCCAAGCCTTGGCGAGGGCGAGCGCGTCCTGGCTCGGCTCAAGGCAGCCGGGGAAGGCGTCTATGAGGCCCAACCCATGCGCGTGGTCGGGACCGCGCCGCGACGGGTCCTGGGGATTTATCGCCCCAAGGTCGCCGAGGGCCGCCTGGTGCCGACCGACAAGCGGGCCAAGCGCGAGTTCGTGCTGCGGCCGGAGAACGCCGGCGGGGCCAAGAACGGCGACCTGGTCCTGGCGGAACTGCTGCGCGGCCGCGACCGCCTGAGCCTGCCCCAGGTCCGGGTGGTCGAGCGACTCAGCGGCCCCGGCTCCCTGAGCCTGATCTCACTGTTCGAGCACGGCATTCCGATCGAGTTCCCCAAGCAGGCCCTGGAGCAGGCCGAAGCCGCCGGACCGGTCTCCTTGGGCAAGCGCGAAGACCTGAGAAAAGTCCCCCTGGTCACCATCGACGGCGAGGACGCCCGCGACTTCGACGACGCGGTCTGGGCGGCCCCGGAGACCGGCAAGGCCGGTGGCTGGCGGGTCCTGGTCGCGATCGCGGACGTCGCCCACTACGTGGCCGCCGACAGCCCGCTCGACCGCAGCGCCCGGGAACGCGGCAACTCGGTCTACTTTCCGGACCGGGTGGTTCCCATGCTGCCCGAGGCCCTGTCCAACGGCTGGTGCTCCCTGCGTCCCAGGGAGGAGCGCGGCTGCCTGGCGGTCGAGATGACGCTGGATGCCGAGGGCCGGATCAAGAAACACAGGTTCTTCCGCGGCCTGATGCGCTCCGCCGCCCGCCTGACCTACACCCAGGTCCAGGCCGCGGCCGACGGCCGGCCGGACGAGACCACGACCCCCCTCCTCGACGAGGTCATCAAGCCCCTCTATGGCGCCTACGGCGCCTTGCTGCGGGCGCGCATGCAGCGCGGCACCCTGGATTTGGACCTGCCCGAACGGCGGGTCGTGCTCGACCCCAAGGGCCGTGTCTCAGCGATCGAGGCGCGCGAGCGGCTGGACAGCCACCGCCTGATCGAAGAGTTCATGATCGCCGCCAACGTAGCCGCGGCGGAGGCCCTGGAAACCCGCCAGCGGCCTTGCCTTTACCGGGTCCATGACGGCCCGGACCCGGTCAAGGTCGAGGCCTTGCGGCAGTTCCTGGAGACCCTGGATCTGCGTCTGGCGCGCGGCCAGGTGCTGCGGCCGAAGCTGTTCACCCGGTTACTCGAACAGGTCAAGGACAGCGCGCAGGAGCCGCTGGTCAACGAACTGGTCCTGCGCTGCCAGAGTCAGGCGGCCTACAGCCCCCGGAACCTCGGCCATTTCGGCCTGGCGCTCACCCGCTACGCCCATTTCACCTCGCCGATCCGCCGCTACGCCGACCTGCTGGTGCACCGCTCGCTGATCTCGGCCCTGGGCCTGGGCAAGGACGGCCTGCCGGCCGATCAGGCGGCGGCGCTCGCCGAGACCGGGGAGCACATCTCGACGACCGAGCGCCGGGCCGCGGCGGCCGAGCGCGACGCCGTGGATCGCTTCACCGCCGCTTATCTGGCCGAGCGGGTCGGCGAGACCATGACCGGCCGGATCGGCAGCGTCACGCGCTTCGGCCTCTTCGTCACCCTCGACGAGAGCGGCGGCGACGGTCTGGTCCCGATCAGTGCCCTGCCCGACGACTACTACGAGCACGACGAGGCGAACCATTGCCTGGTCGGCCAGCGCTGGGGCCGGGCCTACAACCTGGGCGACCGGGTGACCCTGCGGCTGGTCGAGGCGAGCCCAATAACCGGTGGCCTCATCCTCCACGTCGTCGAAGACTCTGACCGTTCCGAAGCGGATCGCGGCGGGAAAAACCGTATTATTCGCAAAGGACCGACCAAGAAGAGACCCGGCAAAAGACGAAGAGACAACACTAAGCCACCCCGCCGGGGCCGGTGATCTCCTGAAACACAGCTGTCGTGGGCCTTAGACTTATTTTGGATTTATTGATATTTCAGCTTAACCATACATAACGCTGGTAAGACTTTTTTTACCAGTTTAGTATTGCCCCCAATGGTCAAGGAACGAGGCGCCACAAGGCATTAGGCGTCCAGGATCGAGGGGAGGCGGGTCCGGGTGATGGTCGAAAGATACTCCGACGCTGCACTGTGGCGACTTGCCAGGCGAGCAACCATCGCCACCGTCGTTCCGATGGCTCTCCTGGCCGCGGCCTGCGTCGCTAGCCAGGAAGACTCGCAGGCCTTCAGCCCAACCAACGCGACGCGTCTCTTCTCGACCGGATACAAGGACATCAACGAGGTCTATATCGACGAGGTATCGATGCCCGACCTGGTCGTCTCCGGGCTGGCAAAGCTCTCCGGCATCGACCCCAAGTTCAGCATCGTGCGCCAGGATTCCACGGTGACCGTCGCCGTCGACGGTACCATCGCGCAGAGCTTTCCCGCGCCCAGGCAAGAGGACATCGACGCCTGGGGCGATCTGACCGCGGCAGCGCTCGACATCGGCCTGACCCATTCGCGCCGCCTGGGGAACGAGGGCAGTGCCTCGCTTTACGAGACCGTGTTCGACGGCGTTCTCGACCGCTTGGACGGCTTCTCCCGTTACGCAGGCCGCGAAGAGGCGCAGAACAATCGGGCCAGCCGTGAGGGCTTCGGCGGTATCGGTGTCCGGATCCGGGTCGTCGACGACGGCGTGCGCATCCTCAACGTCATGGAGAACACTCCGGCGGAGCGTGCCGGCCTGCGCGACGACGACCTCATCGTCGCAATCAACGGCGAGGCCGCCGTCGGCCTCAGCCAGCGCGAGATCGTGAAGCGTCTGCGGGGGCCCATGCGCTCCTCTGTCAACCTGACGGTCCGGCGCTCGGAACGCAGCGACTCCCTGAGCCTCGACATCAAGCGCGGCCATATCGTGCCGCAGACGATCACCTATCGGGCCAAGGGCAACGTCGCCTACATCAAGATCGCCGGCTTCAACCAGAACACCACGCGGATGTTGCGCTTGAAGCTGATCGAGGCCCGCGACGACCTGGGAGACGCGCTCGCTGGCTACATCCTCGACCTGCGGGGCAATCCGGGCGGGCTGCTCGATCAGGCCGTCGAGGTGTCCGACCTCTTCGTGTCCGAGGGCCGGCTGGTCTCGACCCATGGTCGGCACCCCGACAGCCACCAGTACTTCGAAGCCGAGCCTGACGACGAGGCTGCCGGCAAGCCGGTCGTGGTGCTGATCAACGGCAACTCCGCCTCGGCCTCCGAGATCGTCGCAGCGGCGCTGCAGGACAGCGGGCGAGCGGTCCTGATCGGAAGCAATTCCTACGGCAAGGGTACCGTCCAGACGGTCTTGCGGCTGCCCAATGACGGCGAGCTGACCCTGACCTGGGCGCGCTTCCACGCCCCTTCCGGCTACGCTCTGGACAAGCGTGGCGTCTTGCCGGACATCTGCGTCGAGGACGACAACGAGTCCGCCAGCGAGATTCTCGCCGGCCTGCGCCGGGGCCTGAACACGATTCCGCCGGCGATCCGTCAGGTCAGCGTCGATCCGGGCGACGCGCCGGCCCTCAACGCCCTGCGCGCCCGTTGCCCCGCGCGCGAAGGCACCGCCGAAGTGGACCTGGATGTTGCGATCGGATTGCTGTCCGACGGCGCCCTCTACCAGGAGGCGCTCGCCGGAGGCAAGTCGGGCGGCAAAGCCAGGCAATCCGGCCAGGTCATCTTCAACTGAGCAGCCCTGTGCAGCGGCCGAGGGAGACCTCCCGGCCGCGCGATGCGGCCTCGCTGATCCTGCTTCGCGATACGCGGGGGGAAACGGAGGTCTTGCTCGGCCGCCGACCGGCCTCGGCTCGCTTCATGCCAGAGGTCTACGTCTTTCCCGGCGGCGCGCTGGAGCCCCAGGACCGGCTGGGCTCGGGCCTGCCAGAGAGCTTCGCGGCCCTGCCCCCTGGCACCGATGCCACGACCGAGGCCTTGCACCCGGCCCTGATCCGCTGCGCCCTGCGAGAACTCCACGAAGAGACCGGCCTGCTTCTCACCGATGGCGATCTGACCCCTGCACCCAGCCCTTCCGCTCCGGTCTGGTGTCGTTACCAGGCCACCGGCCGGCGCCCCGGCTTCGCGACCCTCTTCCTGGTCTACAGGGCGATCACGCCGCCAGACTCGCCGATCCGCTTCGACACGCGCTTCTTTCACGCCGGGGGCGCGGCGGTCGAGGGCCGGCTGGCGGGATCCGGGGAGCTGGAGGACCTGGCCTGGCAGCCCCTGAGCACTCTCGACACCCTGCCCCTGCGCCGTGTAACCCAAGCCGCCCTGGCGGCCGCTCTCGCCGCTTCCCGCCACGCCAATAGAGCCACAGGCGGGGCTTGACTTGGCCCATCCAGGCGCTATCGTGCCGCCCGCTTAGAACGCTTGCAGCAGGAAAACGCCATGGCCAAGCCGAACTCGATCCTGATCAAAATGGTCAGCACGGCGGACACGGGCTACTACTACGTGACCAAGAAGAACGCCCGGACCAAGACTGAGAAGATGGAGCTGCGCAAGTACGACCCGGTCGCGCGCAAGCACGTCTTGTTCAAGGAATCCAAGATGAAGTGATCCCGCACGGGATCTTGAGACCTGAGCGAGGGCCGCCCTTCGGGTGGCCCTTTGTCGTGCCGGCAGTATCCTAGCCCGGCCTGACCGCAACCGGAAACCCGAGCTAAAGCGACGCGGCCGCGTCGGAACCGGCCTGGCGGCGGCTTCGGCGCGGGCGCTGCCCGCCCGGCAGGTAGGCGGTCAGCCAGAAGCCCAGGCCGGCCAGAGCACCCGGCAAGGCCACGGCGAGCAGAAAGCGCCAGGTCGCAACCTCGCTGTCCGCGGCCGCAGACTGGTCGGCCGGCGCCTGGACCAGGGCTGCCCAGAGCACGGCGGCCAGCGCACCGCCCAGGACGAAGGCCCACCAGCTCTCCCGAGCCAGGCGGCGGAGCAGCCACAGCAGAGGCAGCCCCAGGCAGACCGCGGCCGGCAGGGCGAAGTAGAGGAACACGAAGGCGAAGGCCGCGATGCCGGGCAGTGCCTCGTGAGGTCTGAGCAGCAGGCCGGATTCGGCGGCCCCGACCAGTCCGAGGAAGGCCCCCGGCAGGGCACAGGCGACCAGCAGGCCGAAGAAGATGCGGCCGGGCGTGGTTCGACGGGGCAGCTTGATACGCCGCGCCATGGGCTCTGTCTCTGTCTGCAGCGCAATTCTCCCAGCCTGCGCCGCCGGACGTGGAGGAAGCGTTAAGCGGCCCCCCCTCCCCTGCGGCCCCGGTCCACGGCCCCGCGCAGGTCCCGGGCGGCCGCCTCCGGATCGTCGGCCCCGCAGATCGCCGAGACCACGGCGATGCCCTCGACCCCGGTCGCGGCCACCGCAGCCGCCGTCGAAAGGCCGATGCCGCCGATTGCCACCATGGGCAGGGCGAGCCGTCGGCGCAGCTGAACCAGCCCGTCGAGGCCAATGGCCGCGCCGGCATCGGCTTTGGTCGCGGTGGCGTAGACCGCGCCGGTCCCAACGTAGTCGACGACCCCCGGATCGACCAGATCGGCCTCTTCCCGGGTTCCGGCAGAGACCCCGATGATCGCCTCCGGGCCCAGAACCTCCCGGGCCTCGGCGGCCGGACGATCGTCAATGCCCAAGTGGACGCCCGCGGCGCCGATGTCGCGGGCCACCTCGATGCGGTCATTGATGATCAATGGCAGGTGCCGCGGCGTCAAAATCTCCTGCAGGCGGCGTGCCAGAGCCGCGACCTCGGCATCGGGCGCGGTCTTGTCTCGCAGCTGGACCAAGGTGACACCGCCGGCAACAGCAGCCGCGGTCACGGCCTCTACCGAGCGGCCGGACACGGCGTCGGGACCGATCACGAGGTAGAGCGTCAGGTCGAAGGCCTTGGCCAAAGTCTCGGGGTCCAATTCTCACCAGGGCGCAGGCCTGGGCGTTTGGCGGGCCCAGGACCGCTTGTAAAGCGCCGAACGGCCGCCGTCCAGGCACCTGGCGCGTTGCCCGAGGCCGAGAATACAGATAAACAAGAGCGCAGGAAAAGACCTCGAAGGACCAAGAAAAAGCTATGGCCGAGAGCCCCGAGACGGCGCGCGCCGCCGCGAAGATCCTGCTCGACATCGAGGCCATCCTGTTCCGACCCGACCAGCCCTTCGTCTTCACCTCGGGCCGCGCCAGCCCTGTCTACGTCGACTGTCGGCGGATCATCTCCTTCCCCAAGGCCCGTTCGCGCCTGATGGACATGGGCGTCGAGTTGATCCGCGAGGCGACCGCGGCCGATCCGCCGGACGTGATCGCCGGCGGCGAGACCGCCGGCATCCCCTTCGCCGCCTGGATCGCCGAGCGCCTGGGCCTGCCGATGATCTACGTCCGCAAGAAGCCCAAGGGCTTCGGCCGCAACGCCCAGATCGAAGGCACCTTTCACGAGGGTGCCAAGGTCCTGCTGGTCGAGGACCTGGCGACCGACGGGGGCTCCAAGGTCAACTTCATCGAGGCCCTGCGCAGCGCCGGCGCCGAGATCGGCGAGACCTTCGTGATCTTTCACTATGGTATTTTTCCCCAGAGCACGGGTCTGCTCGCCGATCTGGGCGTGAACCTGCGCGGCCTCTGCACCTGGTGGGACGCGCTCGCCCTGGTCGAGGACAGCGGCTATCTGGACGCCGGCGGCGTGGCCGAGGTCCGCGCCTTCCTGGAGGACCCGGACGGCTGGTCCGCCGCCCACGGCGGCAAGACCTCGGAGGAGCTGGCGGCCGGCGGCTAGTCTTCCCACAATCCTCTCGCAGAAGGAGGTTGAAACCTTGGCCAGATCGTTGTTCCCCGGGTCCGCGTTCCTGGGCGCGTTGCTCGTCCTCGCCACCGCCCTCGCGGGCGCACCGGCGTCCAAGGCCGCTGGCGGCGGCGAGCTGAAGATCGGCATCACCCAGTTTCCCTCCACCCTGCATCCCAACATCGATTCCATGCTGGCCAAGAGCTATGTCCTGGCCACGGCGATTCGGCCCATGGTGGCCTACGATCAGGAATGGCAAGCCGTCTGCATCCTCTGCACCGAGCTGCCGACTCTGGAGAACGGCGGCGCCGTGCTGGAAACCTCGGCCCAGGGGAGCGAGGGCATCGCCGTCACCTACAAGATCCATCCCGAGGCAACCTGGGGCGACGGCACACCGGTCACGACCAAGGACGTGATCCTGGCCTGGGAGGTCGGCAAGCATCCTCTGAGCGGCGTCGCCACCGGCGAGCCATTCCGCCGCGTTCTCTCGATCGATACCCCGGACGACAAGACCTACACCGTTCACGTCGACCGCGTGACCTATAACTACAACCTGAACTACGCCATCGGCGTCCTGCCGGCACACATCGAGCGGCCGATCTTCGAGTCCGGCCCAGCCGAGTATCGCAACCGGACCGCCTTCGATACCGATCCCACGAACCCGGGCCTCTACTTCGGACCCTACCGGATCGCCGAGGTCGTGAAGGGCTCGCACATCGCTCTCGAGCCGAACAGCACGTGGTGGGGCGAGGCGCCGGCATTCGAGCGCATTACAGTGCGGACCATCGAGAACACCCCCGCGCTGGAAGCAAACCTGCTGTCGGGCTCGATCGACATGATCGCCGGCGAACTCGGGCTCAACATCGACCAGGCGCTGGCCTTCGAGAAGCGCAACGGTGATGACTACCAGGTGATCTACAAGCCGGGCCTGGTGTACGAGCACATCGACCTGCAGCTGGAGAACCCCGTCCTGCAGGACGTGCGGATCCGGCGCGCCCTGATGCATGCCATCGACCGGCAGGCGATCAGCGACCGGCTGTTCGGCGGCAAGCAGCCGCCCGCCCACAAGTCGGTCTCGCCCCTGGACAGCGTCCACAGCGAGGACGTCCGTCGCTACGACCACGATCCGGCGAAAGCCGCCGCGCTTCTGGACGAGGCCGGTTGGGCCGAGATCAGGGACGGTATCCGGCACGACGCGGCCGGCGAGCCTCTGGTCCTGGAGTTCATGACCACCGCCGGCAATCGGACCCGAGAGCTGGTTCAGCAAGTGCTGCAGAGCCAGTGGAAGCAGGTGGGCATCGACGTCCGGATCCGCAACGAGCCGGCGCGGGTCTACTTCGGCGAGACCCTCAACCAGCGCAAGCACAAGGCCCTGGCCATGTTCGCCTGGATTTCCAGCCCCGAGAACGTGCCGCGGACGACCCTGCACAGCGAGGAGATCCCGACCGAGGCGAACGGCTGGTCGGGGCAGAACTACACCGCCTACAGTAACTCCGAGATGGACGACCTGCTCGACCGGATCGAGCGCGAGCTGGACTTCGACCGGCGCAAGGCGCTCTGGGCCAGACTGCAGCAGATCTACGCCGAGGACCTGCCGGTACTGCCGCTCTACTGGCGGGCCAACACCTACGTCCTGCCCAAGTGGCTGGAGGGCGTGCGGCCGACCGGCCATCAGTTCACCAGCACGCTCTGGGTCGAGGAGTGGCGGCGCGGCGCACGCTGACGCCGCGGGGTTCCCGATGATCTCCTACATCGGCCAGCGCCTCTTCGAGTCCGCCATCGTCCTGCTGGTCATGTCCTTCGTCATCTACGGGCTGATCGGCTTGATGCCGGGCGATCCGATCGACCTGATGATCCAGGCCGATCCCGAACTGACCAGCGCCGACGCCGAGCGGCTGCGCGCCCTGCATGGGCTCGACCGGCCGATACACGAGCGCTACTTGGCCTGGCTCGACAAGGCCGTGGAAGGCGACTTCGGCTATTCCCGGCAGTTCGCCGCACCGGTGCTCGACATCCTGCTGCCGCGGCTCGCCAACACGGCCGTGCTGATGGGCCTCAGCTTCCTGCTCGCCCTCGCCATCGCCCTGCCTGCCGGCCTGATCGCCGCCAACCGGCCGCGCGGCCTGATCGACCACTCGATCAATCTCTTCGCCTTCGCCGGGATCTCGGTTCCGCCCTTCTGGCTGGCGATCCTGATGATCATCCTCTTTGCCGTGGTGCTGCGTTGGCTCCCCGCCGGCGGCATGGGCGACCTGGACGATCCGCTCGACCTTCTGCGCCATGCGGTCCTGCCGGTCGCCGCGCTGGCTCTCGTCACCGTCGGCGGCATCATCCGCTTCGTCCGCGCCGCGACCATCGAGGCGCTGCGCCAGGACTACATCCGCACCGCCCAGGCCAAGGGGGTCAGCCGGCCCGGAGTCATCACCGGCCACGCCCTGCGCAATGCGATGATCCCGGTGACTACGATCCTGGCGCTCAACTTCGGGTCCCTGTTCTCCGGCGCCCTGATCACCGAGACCATGTTCGGCTGGCTGGGCATGGGCAAGACCATCTTCGATGCGATCCAGACCAACGACTACAACCTGGCCCTGGTCGGACTGCTCTTCGCCACCCTGACCACCCTGCTGGCCAACATCCTGGCCGATCTGGTCTACGCCTGGCTCGACCCGAGGATCTCCTACCTATGAGCATCGCGCCCGAGCCTGGACCCCGCCTCGCCGCCGAAGCCGCCTACGCGGCCGGTCCATCGCTTTCCTTCGGGCGGTTGCTCTGGCGCCGCTTCCTGGAGCATCACCTCGCTGTCTTCAGCCTGATCCTGCTGTTCCTGCTGGTCGTCGCAACCTTCGCGGCACCGCTGGCCGAGCAACTGCTGGGCCTGGACGCCGAGACCGTCGATCTCTTCAACCAGAAGCAGCCACCCTCGCCCGAGCACCCCCTGGGCACCGACGAGCTGGGCCGCGACCTGCTGCTGCGTCTGCTCTACGGCGGCCAGGTGTCCCTGCTGGCCGGCCTGGTCACCGCGGTTCTGGCCGCCGCCATCGGCACCGTGATCGGCCTGCTCGCCGGCTACTTCGGCGGGCCCCTGGACGCGGTGCTGATGCGCCTGACCGACGGGGTCATCGCCCTGCCCCTGCTGCCGCTGCTGATCGTCCTGGCGGCGGTCGACCTGACCAAGCTCGGCCTGCCCGAGACCTTGGCGACCTCGGAGGAGGTCAGCCTCTACCGCATCATCATCCTGATCTCGCTGGTCGGCTGGACCACCGTGGCCCGCCTGGTCCGCGGCAGCACGCTGTCCCTGCGCGAGCGGGAGTTCGTGCGCGCCGCCCGGGCGATCGGCGCCCGGCCCTTGCGGATCATGCTGGTCCACATCCTGCCGAACGTGATCTCGCCGGTGATCGTCGCGACCACGCTTTCGATCGGCAACATCATCCTGCTGGAATCGGTGCTGAGCTTCCTGGGCCTCGGAATCCAGCCGCCGATACCCTCCTGGGGCAACATGCTGACCGGCGCCCAGGAGCTGATCTGGGACGCGCCCATGCTGGCGGTCTGGCCCGGCCTGCTGATCTTCGTCACCGTGATCGCCTTCAACTTCCTGGGAGACGGGCTGCAGGACGCCCTCGATCCACGCTCTGTCGGCCGCTGAATGCGGCCCGCAAGCCCCTGATTTGCTTGAATCTCCCGAAGCTGCCCGCAGGAAATCACAGGGATCTTGCAACACGGCTCGGTCGGATTTGACTTCGATCATTTCTTGGCGCGTGTGCGGGGTGGTAGTAGGGTCCCAGGCGCATGAAACTTCGCCTTTAGAGAGCAGGAGCCGCCTATGAGCGAGCGCCCGAATTCGACGGCCGCGCGCGACGTCGCCTATCAGCTGCACCCCTATACCAACGCCCGCAAGCACGAGGCCGAGGGGCCGCTGATCATCGAGCGCGGCGAGGGCATCCGCGTGTTCGACGACCAGGGCCACGCCTACATCGAAGGCATGGCCGGGCTGTGGTGCACCTCGCTCGGCTTCAACGAGCCGCGGCTGGTCGAAGCGGCGACCCGGCAGCTCCAGACCTTGCCCTACTACCACACCTTCGCCCACAAGACCGGGGTGCCGCCGGTCGAGCTCGCGGAGAAGCTGATCGGCTTGGCGCCGGTGCCGATGTCGAAGGTCTTCTTCGCCAACTCCGGCTCCGAGGCCAACGATTCCGTGGTCAAGCTGGTCTGGTACGCGAACAACGCCCTGGGCCGGCCGGAGCGCAAGAAGATCATCAGCCGCATCAAGGGCTACCACGGGGTCACCGTGGCCTCGGCCAGCATGACCGGGCTGCCGTTCAACCAGCGCGACTTCGATCTGCCGATTCAGAACATCCTGCACACCTCTTGCCCGCATCACTACCGCTTCGCGGAGGCGGGCGAGAGCGAGGAGGACTTCGCCACCCGGCTGGCCGAGGACCTCGAGACTCTGATCCAGGACGAGGGACCGGAGACCATTGCCGCCTTCATCGGCGAGCCGGTCATGGGCGCGGGCGGCGTAGTCCTGCCGCCGAAGACCTACTGGGAGAAGATCCAGGCGGTTCTCAAGAAGCACGATATCTGGTTGGTCGCCGACGAAGTGATCTGCGGCTTCGGGCGCACCGGGAACATGTTCGGCTGCCAAACCTACGGCATCGAGCCGGACATCCTGGTGGTCGCCAAGGCCCTGTCCTCGGCCTACCTGCCGATTTCGGCCGTGATGATCTCAGACAAGGTCTATCAGGCTGTGGCAGATAACACTGCGAAGATCGGTACCTTTGGCCATGGTTTCACCTACACCGGCCATCCGGTGAGCGCGGCCGTGGCACTGGAGACGCTGAAGATCTACGAGGAACGCGACATCGTCGGACACGTCCGGGCCGTGGCACCGCGCTTCGCTGCGCGCCTGAAGCAGCTCGGCGAACACCCGCTGGTCGGAGAGGCCGTGGGCATAGGGCTGATCGGCGCCGTCGAGCTGGTGGCCGACAAGGACAGCGGGACGCCCTTCGACCCGCTGGGCAGCGTCGGACCGGTCTGCGCCAAGAACGCCGAAAGCGAGGGCCTCATCGTCCGTGCCCTGATGGACCGGGTCGCCTTCTGCCCGCCACTGATCATAACCGAGGCGGAGATCGACGAGATGTTCGATTGCTTCACGCGGGCCCTCGAGGCGACTTGGGCGCACGTCACCTTCGAAGGCCTGGCTTCGGTGGCGTGATGGAAACGAACGGCGGCCAGGTCAGAGAGATCGGGCGCGAAGGCCCGGAAGCGAAAGGGCGACGCAGGGAGAGGTAAAGGTCATGGATTACGAGACGTTCTTTGCCAAGTCCGTGGATGAGGTGAAACAGGAGGGGCGCTACCGGATCTTCGCGGATCTTCTGCGCCACGCCGGCGATTTCCCGCGCGCCACCCGCCATGACGGATCCGACCGTAGCGAGGTGACGGTCTGGTGCTCCAACGACTACCTGGGCATGGGTCAGCACCCGAAGATCATCGAGGCGATGCGGGAAGCCCTGGAGTCTTGCGGTGCGGGCGCCGGTGGCACCCGCAACATCGCCGGCACCAACCACTATCACGTCCTGCTGGAGCAGGAGCTGGCCGGCCTGCATGACAAGGAAGCCGCGCTGCTCTTCACGTCCGGCTACGTCTCCAACCTCGCCGCACTCTCGACCATCGCCGCCAAGCTGCCGGGCTGCATCGTGCTCTCGGATGAGAAGAACCATGCCTCGATGATCGAAGGGATCCGCAACAGCCGTGCGGAAAAGCGGATCTTCAAGCACAACGACCCGGCCGACCTTGAGCGCCAGCTCAAAGAGCTCGACCCGGCACGGCCTAAGCTGATCGCCTTCGAATCGGTCTATTCCATGGATGGCGACGTCGCGCCGATCGAGACCTTCTGCGACCTCGCGGACCGCTATGGGGCAATGACCTATCTGGATGAAGTCCACGCCGTCGGCCTCTACGGTGAAGGCGGCGGCGGCATCGCCGATCGCGATGGGGTCATGGACCGGGTGACGGTGATCGAGGGCACCCTGGCCAAGGCCTTCGGCTGCCTGGGCGGCTACATCGCGGCATCGGAGGCGCTGATCGACTTCGTCCGCAGCTACGCCTCGGCGTTCATCTTCACCACCGCTCTACCGCCCCACGTCGCGGCCGGCGCGCTCACCAGCATCCGCCACCTCAAGCAGAGCGGCGAGGAACGGGCCCGTCACCAGGAACGCGCGGCGACCCTCAAGCGCCGCCTGAAGGAGGCCGGCCTGCCGGTGATGCCGAGTTCGACCCACATCGTGCCGGTTCTGGTCGGCGATCCCGTGCTCTGCCGCCAGGTCACCGACATTCTGCTGGAGCGCTACGGGATCTACGTGCAGCCGATCAACTACCCGACGGTCCCGCGCGGCACGGAGCGGCTGCGCCTGACCCCCTCGCCCCTGCACAGCGACACCCACTTCGACCATCTGGTGAGGGCACTGAGCGAGGTTTGGCGGGACCTGGGATTGCAGCACGCCGCCTAGCCCTCCGCCGGCGCAGCCTCGTCCAGATACCTGCGGTCATCGGGCAAAAAAACAACTCCAAAATCTGCGAATGCGTCGCAATTGCATAATTGTCCTGGACATTTCCCACGGGCAGGATTAGGTTTCGAAGGTCACTCTGTCGCCGCCGCAATGAAGCCAAAGCGATGTACCGCGACAACACCCTGGTTCCCTCCGAAGCGGTTCGCCTGACCGCCCTTGGCATCCTCGCCGAGGCGGACAAGCCCTATGCCGAGCTGGCCGCGGAGGTCCGCCACTTCACCTCGCGCATCGCCGGGCCCTCGCTCGATCTGGTGGCGGCGCCGCTCGAGCTCTTGAAGGTCGAAGGCCTGGTCGAGGCGGTCGAGGGCGACGCGGACAACGCCCTGCTGCGCATCACCAAGGACGGCCGCGACGAGCTGGCGACCTTGATGACCTCCAACGTCCGGGCGCCGGTCAACGACATCAACAAGCTGATCATCGCCTTGAAGATGCGCTTCCTGCACCTTCTGCCCGCCGAGGATCAGAGGATCCAGATCGAGGTGATGATGGAAATGGCGGAACGGGAGATCGCCCGCCTCTCGGACCTGCGGCAGCATCATGCCAGCGGCCAGGGCCACTTGGTCGCCTGGCTCGACCACGACATCGCCGCGGCCGAGAATCGCCTCGCCTGGTTCGAGGGCCTGCTGGCCGGACTCTAGTCCGACCTGCGCGCTCGCGCCCCACTCCGCCCTACCTGCCGAAAGCCTTTAGACCTCGACCTTGTAGGTCAGGGCGAGTTCGTCCCCGGTCCGGCCGCGGATGCCCCAGTTCGCCTTGGGGGTCTCGAAGATCGTGATCTCCACGTCCTCAACCGCGATCCCCAAGCCTTCCGGGATCTCGGCCATCAAGGCTTTCAGCAACGCCTTCAAGGTCTCGGGCTCGCGGCCCTCGAAAAGGCTGATCTCGAGGATCAGGTAGGCCGGGCTGCGATCCGGCGGATAGAGGTAGTCCTCGGCCTCCAGGCCGATGAAACGGTGGAAGCGTTTGTCCTCGGGCAGGCCGAGAACGCGACGGTTGACCCGGTGAATGATCGCGGACAGCATCGCGCGGACCGCCCCCAGGTGCTGCTTCTCACCGTAGACCTTGACCTGGGCCACCTTGATCGCCCCCTCAAAAGAGATGTTGGCCGCCGGTCACGAAGACCTCGGTCCCGGTGACGTAGCCGAAATCCTCGGTGCAGAGCCGAAAGACAGCAGCCGCGACCTCGTCGGGAGTGCCCATGCGTTGCATCGGGATGCGCGGAATCAGAGCCTCGTACTCCTCCCCGATCATCGCGGTCTCGATCTCGCCGGGTGCCACGGCGTTGACCCGGACGCCGATCTCGGCGAACTCCACCGCCATCTCGCGGGTCAGGGCCGAGAGCGCCGCCTTGGACGTGGAATAGGCGGAGCCGGCGAAGGGATGTCGGGCATGGCCGGCGATCGAGGTGATGTTGACGATCGCGCCCTTGCCCCGACGCAGGGGAATCGCGAAGCCCCGGGACAGGGCCAGAGGCGCGAAGAAGTTGAGCTCGAAGACCTGGCGCCAGCCGTCGAGCTCACCGTTGAGGCAACCCAGGCGCTCCTTGAACGGTGTCTTGGGCGACACTGCGGCGTTGTTGACCAAGGCATGCAGCGGCCCATCGCCGAGCAGTTTGCCGGCCCGCTCGACAAAGGCCTGGAGCTCGTCCCGCTCCGCGAGATCGGTGGTGATGTGATCCGACCAGTTGGGGTCGCGGCGGCAATCCTCGGGGACGGCCTCCCGGGAACAGGTGATGATGCGCCAGCCCTCCTCGCTGAAGCGCTTCACCGTGGCATGGCCGATGCCCCGGCTGGCGCCGGTCAGGATCACGGTCTTGCGATCGTCGGTCATGGCTCTTGTCCGTTCTTGCCTGTCTGCTGCCGGTCAGGCGCCGCTGCCGAAGCGCGCCTGGGGCTCGACGATACCATGGGGGTCCTCGTGGATGATCACCTCGGCGCCGGGAAAGGCCGACTTCAGTTCGGCCTCGACCTGGTCGGAGATCGTATGGGCGTCCCAGAGGCTGAGATCGCCATTCAGCTCCAGATGGAGCTGAATGAAGGTCTGCGGTCCGGCCAAGCGGGTACGCAGGTCGTGCATGTCCACCACTTCGGGATGAGCGCGGACGATCCGCCCGATACGGGCCCGGTCGTCGTCGGGAAGCTCACGGTCCATCAACATGTGCAAGGACTCGCTGGCGATCGACCAGGCGGTCTTCAGAATGTAGGCGGCGATGCCGATCGCGAAGATCGGGTCGAGGATCGTCCAGCCGAGCTGGGTGACCCCGAGCAGGGCCACGATCACCGCCATGTTGACCAGGAGATCGCCCAGATAGTGGAGCGAATCGGCCCGGACCACGACCGAATTGGTGCGCCGGATCACGTAGCGCTGAAACAGAACCAGAATGGCCGTGGCCCCGATCGATATCAGCATGACCACGATGCCGATCATGGGGTTCTGGATCGGGCGCGGATCGAACAGCAGATGCAGCGCCTCGATCAGCAGGAACACCGCGGACCCGGTGATGAAGGCGGCCTGGCCGAGTGCCGCCAGCGGCTCCGCCTTGCCGTGGCCGAAGCGGTGCTCCCGGTCTGCCGGGGTCAAGGCAGTCCGGACCGCCAACAGCGAGACCAGCGAGGCCACCGCGTCGAGGATCGAATCGATCAGGGTCGACAACAGGCTGATCGAATCGGTCAGCACCCAGGCGCCGAGCTTGAGCACGATGAGGCTGACGGCGGTGCTGACCGAGGCATAGGTCGCCAGCCGCATCAAGCGGGCGGTCTCGTTCATCCCTGCCTGGGCAGCCTGCGTCTCAGAGGGCATGGCGTTCGTTCCCGGACCCTTCGGCACCGGCTCTCACGGGAAGAGGCGCTCCGTGGTCCAGCCGTCGGATCCGCGATGGTACACGAGGCGGTCGTGCAGCCGGAAGGCGCCGTCCCGCCAGAACTCGATTCGCTGCGGCAGGATCCGGAAGCCGCTCCAGAACGGCGGCCGCGGCACCTTGCCGATGCCGAACTTGGCGGCGTACTTCGCGATCCGACGCTCCAGAACGAAGCGCCCTTCCAGGGGTTCGGACTGGCGGCTCGCCCAGGCGCCGATCTGGCTGTCCCGCGGCCGGGAATCGAAATACGCATCGGCGTCCGCCTCGCTGACCGGCTCCACCTCGCCCTCGACCCGGACCTGCCGGCGCAAGGACTTCCAGTGCAGGCAAAGCGCGGCCTTCGCCATCGTCTGCAGCTGCCGGCCCTTGCGGCTTCCGAGGTTGGTGTAGAAGACGAAGCCCTGGGCGTCGTAGCCCTTGAGCAGGACCATCCGGAGCGACGGCATGCCGTCCGGGCCCACGGTCGCCAAAGCCATGGCGTTGGGATCGTTGGGTTCGCTGGCCTTCGCCTCCTCGTACCAGGCGGCAAAAGTCTCAAGGGGATCCGCGTTGTCCGGCACGCCGCTCATCTTCCACCTTCCTCCGGCGCCAGGGTAGCTGCGGCCGCCCCCAGGCACCATATCGATTTGCCTCTAGGGCGGCGGGCTCGCATTTCCCTCGGCAATTCAAGGTTTTACAGCGGGGATGGAACCCCTCCGGGCTGCGTAGCACTGAAACCCAAGTTTTTCAGGCGTTTTCAATACAGAGCCCGGGGGAACAAATGAAGCTCAAAACCCTTGTCGCAGCCCTTGCCATCGCCCTGACGGCCACCGCCTGCGCCGGCCGCACGGGCCCCAAGCAAACCGTCGGAACCCTTGGAGGCGCCGCCGTCGGCGGCCTGATCGGGTCGCAGATCGGCTCCGGGAAGGGCCGGCTGATCGCCACCGGCGCGGGCGTCTTCCTCGGCGGCCTGATCGGCAGCGAAATCGGCCGCAGCATGGACGAGGTCGACGAGATGAGGCGGGAACGGGCGCTCCGGACCGCGGCCAGGGCCCCGATCGGCGAGACCATCACCTGGAAGAACCCCGACAGCGGCAACTACGGGTCGGTGACGCCGACCCGGGACGGAACCGCCTCTACGGGAGAGTATTGCCGCGAATTTCAGCAGACGGTAACCATAGGCGGTAAGACTGAGGAAGCCTATGGGATCGCCTGCCATAAGCCGGATGGCTCCTGGGAAGTCAGACAGTAATCCGGCATAAGGTTATCTGCCAGGGAGCAGGGGCGCCCCAAAGCGGCGCCCCTGTTCCATTTCAGGACCATGAAAGCGGAATGAAAGACCCCTACCAAGTCCTTGGCGTCGATCGGAAGGCGAGCGCCGAAGAGATCAAGAGCGCCTACCGCAAGCTGGCCAAGAAACTCCACCCGGACCTCAATCCCGAGGACAAGGCGATCGAACAACGCTTCAAGGAGGTCAGCCAGGCCTACGCGCTGCTCTCCGACCCGGCGACCCGGGCGCGCTATGACCGGGGCGAAATCGACGCCGGCGGCCAGGAACGCGGAGCCGGCGGGTTCCACCGGACCTACCGCAGCGCCGGGGGGCGGCAGAGGGGCGCGCCTTTCGACTTCGGCGAGGAGATCTCGGTCGACGACATCTTCAGCGAGTTCTTCGGCGGTGGCCGGATGCGCGGCGGCCGTCGCCGGGCCAGCGAGCGCGGCGCCGACAACCACTTCTCGGTCAAGGTCAGCTTCGAGGAGGCCGCGAAGGGCGCCAAGAAGCGGGTCCGCCTGGGCGGCGAGAAGACCCTCGAGGTCAAGATTCCGGCCGGAACCGAGGATGGCCAGACCCTGCGCCTCAAGGGCCAGGGCCAGGCCGGCAAGGCCGGCGGCGGGACGGGCGACGCCCTGATCGAGGTCGCGGTCGCACCGCACGCCTTCTTCCGTCGCGACGGCCTGGACATCCACCTCGACCTGCCGGTCAGTCTTCAGGAGGCGGTCCTGGGCGCCGATGTCACCGTGCCGACCCTGAGCGGCAAGGTCGCCGTGAAGATCCCCGAGGGCTCCAACACCGGCGGCGTCCTGCGCTTGAAGGGCAAGGGAATCAAGGCCGGCGGCAAGACCGGCGATCAGTACCTCTCGCTCAAGATCGTCCTGCCCGAGCGGCAGGACGCCCAGCTCAAGGATTTCGTCAAGCGCTGGGCGGGCTTCAACGCCTTCGACCCGCGCAAGAAGCTGGGTGAGGATTGACGCGGCCCTTCTAGATCGCCTCCAGGCGGCCCGAACTTGGCGGCGCCTCGGCTTCGCTGAGCAGCGCTTCCAAGGGGGTATCGATCTGGGCGTCGAGGCTCTTGGACAAGGTCTGGAGCGCTTCCGCCGGACGCTGAGGCCAGCTCTCGTCGAGATCCAGCCGCAGACCGAGGATCTGGCTGAGACCGCCCAGCGTCACGGTGGCCAGGTCCCGGGCCAGCAGCCAGCCGCCGCTCACGGCGCGGACCACGAGGCCGTGGTGGCGGAGCCGCCAGAGGCAGTCGTCGAGCTCGGCCGGGGTCACGGGCAGTCCTTGGCTCAGTTCCCGCAGGTGCGGCCGCCGACCGTCCTTTTGTGAGGCCCTCAGGAGCTGGAGAACGGTCAGGGCAAGCGCCAAGCGCTCTCCCGCCTGCAGCTCACGGCGGCCGCGGCTGAGGGCTGCGCGCCATTCCGGCAGGGCCGCGGTGACCTCGGCCCCCAGCAACACGACGGCCCAGGCGAGGTACATCCAGATCAGGAAGATTGGAATCGCCGAGAGCGCCCCGTAGATCGCCTCGTAGGTCGGGAAAAGCCTCAGGTAAACGCCGAAGCCATACTTCAGGGCTTCCAGCACGATAGCCGCCAGCACGCCGCCGGCCAGGGCATGGTGGGGCCGCACCGAGCGCATCGGCACGACGAGGTAGAAAGCGCTGAATCCGAGGGCCGCCAGGGAAACCGAAATCAAGCCGGAAAAGGCAACGAAAGCATTGGGATAATCCTCGATCCCGGCCCATTGAACCACGGCGAAGGCATAGCCGCTCAGAGACAGCGACGCGCCCAGGAGCAGCGGCCCCAAGGTCAGCATGGTCCAATAAACGAGTATCTGGAGGCCCAGCGAACGTGGCTCGGTCACCCGCCAGATCGCGTTCAGGGCGGTGTTGATGTTGGCCAGGAGGAGCAAGGCCGTGACCGCCAAGGCGAGAACGCCGGGGCCGGTCATCTGTCGGGTGTTGGCGACGAACCCGGAAAGGTGATCGCTGACCGCCGCGCTGGTCTCGGGCAGAAAGCTGGTCAGGATCAGGTCCTGGATCTGGCCTTCGAGCGCCTTGAATACGGGAAAGCCGCTGAGAATTGCGAGGCCGATCGCCATTAAGGGCACGAGAGCCAGGAGCGTGGCGTAGCTGAGACTGGCGGCGGAGCGCAGGCAGTCGTCCGCGAGGAAGCGGCGGCCCGTGTAGATCGCGAAACGCAACACCAGCCGTGGCGCCATATGCCGCTTGATCCAATTTGCCATTCGCCGCTGGCGCTGCCATGTCGGTCGATCGGTCATGGCCGGCATGATAGAGGACTTGGCTTCAAGATCCCAGAGTCCGGCGAAAGGCCCGAATACCGCAGTATTTGACGCTTTCCGGCATTTGTGTAGGATGCGCCCGACCGCTCGGGGGCGGCACGCCCCACTCTCGATCAAGAGGATTGCATGACGAATTCCCAGTCGCTCATGACCGGCAAGCGTGGTCTCGTCATGGGCGTGGCGAACGATCGTTCGATCGCCTGGGGCATCGCCGCCGCGCTCTCAGCACAGGGCGCCGAACTCGCCTTCACATATCAGGGTGAAGCGCTGGAGCGGCGCGTGCGGCCGCTGGCGGATTCCCTCGGCTCGACCCTGGTCGTGCCCTGCGACGTCGCCGACGATGCCAGCATCGACCAGGCCTTCAGCGCCGTCGAAGAGACCTGGGGAAGCCTCGACTTCCTGGTCCACGCCATCGCCTATTCCGACAAGGACGAGCTGAAGGGCAAGTACCTCAACACCAGCCGCGACAACTTCGTGCGCAGCCTGGACATCTCCTGCTACTCCTTCACCGCCGTAGCCCAGCGCGCCGTGCCGCTGATGAAAGAGGGTGGCAGCCTGCTGACCCTGACCTACTACGGTGCCGAGCGGGTCATGCCCCATTACAACGTCATGGGCGTGGCCAAGGCCGCCCTGGAGGCCAGCGTGCGCTATCTGGCCGCCGATCTGGGCGATGCCGGTATTCGGGTCAACGCCATCTCGGCCGGACCGATCAAGACCCTGGCCGCGTCGGGCATCGGCGACTTCCGCTACATTCTGAAGTGGAACGAGTACAACTCGCCGCTGCGCCGAAACGTCGATATCGCGCAGGTCGGCGGCGCGGGACTCTACCTTCTGAGCGATCTCTCAGCCGGTGTGACGGGCGAGGTCCATCATGTCGATTCCGGCTACAACGTGGTCGGCATGATGGCGGTCGACGCGGCCCCGCAACTGGCCGAGCTGCTCGAGGGTTTCCGGCCGCAGGACTAGGAGCCAGGCACGCCATGCCCGGCAACGCCTTCGGCCAAGCCTTCCGTTACACCACCTGGGGGGAAAGCCACGGGCCGGCAATTGGCTGCGTGCTCGACGGCGTGCCGCCGCGGATTCCTCTGAAAGAGGCCGACATCCAGGTCTGGCTCGATCGCCGGCGTCCGGGTCAATCGAAGTACACCACACAGCGCAAGGAATCGGATCGGATCCAGATCCTCTCCGGAGTCTTCGAGGGGGTGACGACCGGCACGCCGATCGCTCTGGTGATCGAGAACGAGGACCAGCGCAGCAAGGACTACTCCGAGATCAAGGAGAAGTTTCGCCCCGGGCACGCCGACTACACCTATTGGGCCAAGTACGGCATCCGCGACTATCGCGGCGGCGGCCGCTCCAGCGCTCGGGAAACTGCGCTCCGGGTCGCGGCCGGGGCGGTCGCCCGCAAGGTTCTGGGCGAAGCGATCGGAATCCGGGGCGCGCTGGTGCAGATGGGACCGCACGAGATCGATCGCGACCGCTGGGATTGGGCGCAGGTCGAGCAAAACCCCTTCTGGTGCCCGGATCCCGAGGCCGCAGCTACCTGGGCCAGCTACCTGGACGGCGTGCGCAAGGCCGGATCCTCGGCCGGCGCCGTCATTGAGATCGTGGCCGACGGCGTGCCGCCTGGTCTGGGCGACCCGGTCTACGACAAGCTCGACGCCGATCTCGCCAAAGCGATGATGAGCATCAATGCCGTCAAGGGCGTCGAGATCGGTGCCGGCTTCGGGGCGGCCGCGCTCAGCGGCGAAGAGAACGCCGACGAGATGCGCGCCGGCAACGACGGCCTGCGCTTCCTATCCAACCAGGCCGGCGGCATTCTGGGCGGGATCTCGACCGGCCAGGAAGTCGTCGTGCGCTTCGCGGTCAAGCCGACCTCCTCGATCCTGACTCCCCGCAAGACGGTCGACGTTCACGGCCAGGATACCGACATCGTGACCAAGGGCCGGCATGACCCCTGCGTCGGCATCCGCGCCGTGCCCGTAGGCGAGGCCATGATGGCGGTGGTCCTGGCCGATCACGTGCTGCGCCATCGGGCGCAGTGCGGCGGCTGAGGGGCGGCTTCGGCGGCGAGTTCAACCTCGACAACCTGCCCGCGAAGGGCTATCACCAAGCCCGCCTCGGGTCCGAGCGAGAGCCCCGAGAAACCACGAACAACCGGCCTTTCCAGAAGCACATGCGCGTCATCCTGTTCCTTCTGAAGTGCCTGGTCGGCCTCTTCGCGACGATCGGCTTTCTGATCACGCTACCCCTGATCCTCGCCCTGATTCTAGGCCTGAGCGCCGGCCTGCCCTGGCAGGAAGAGATCGCGGAAGTGCCCGCCGAGACGGTGCTGACCATCGACCTGACCGGACAGGTGATCGAGAACCGCCCCGACAGCTTCCTTTCCCGTTCTTCGCTGGGCGACAGGATCGTGCTGCGAGAGACCGTCGCCGCCCTGCGGAAGGCCAGCCGGGACGAGCGGGTCAAAGGTGTGGTGGTCCGTTTCGGGGCGCTGCAGGTCGGCATGGCGCACGCCCAGGAGCTGCGCGAAGCGATCCTGGCCTTCCGCGAAGAGGGACGTTTCGCCATCGGCTTTGCCGAGAGCTTCGGCGAATTCGGTAACAGCACGATCAGATACTACATCGCCAGCGCCATGGACGAGATATGGCTGCAGCCTTCGGGCGACCTGGGCGCCATGGGACTCAGGCTGGAAGCGCCCTTCCTGCGCGGCACCCTCGACAAGTTGCGGATCGAGCCCCGCCTCGCGCAGCGCGAGGAATACAAGGGCGCCATGAACACCTTCACGGACACCGGCCTGCCGGAACCTCAGCGGCGCAACCTTCAGCAGATGGTCGATTCCTGGATGGACCAGATCGTCGCCGCGGTCGCCGAGGAGCGGAAGCTGGAGGCAGCCTCGGTTCGAAGCCTGGTCGACAAGGCCCCACTATCATCGGCCGAAGGCCTGGAGGCTGGCCTGCTCGACCGACTGGGCTATTGGGACGAGCTGGATGACCAGTTGACCGAGCGCACGAGCGAGGAGATGGAGCTCTTCGAGCTGCGCGCCTACGCCGCGGCGACCCGCGATGAGCTGCCGGAAGGGCCGCGGATCGCCGTGATCTACGGCCTCGGGCCGATCTCCCTGACCACCTCGGAGAACGATCCGGTCTTTGGCTCCGTGGTTTTCGGCTCCGATACCGTTGCCCAAGCGATCTCAGATGCCGTCGACGACGAGGACGTCGAAGCCATCCTGTTCCGCGTCGATAGTCCAGGCGGATCCTACGTCGCCTCCGACACCGTCCATCGCGAGGTGCGCCGCGCCCGGGAAGCGGGCAAGCCGGTGATCGTCTCCATGGGCAACGTGGCGGCCTCGGGCGGCTATTTCGTGGCTATGGCGGCGGACAAGATCGTCGCGCATCCGGGCACTGTCACCGGCTCGATCGGCGTGGTCGCGGGCAAGTTCGTGCTTTCCGGCCTCTGGGAGGAGATCGGACTCAACTGGGACCGGGTTCAGGCAGGCGAGAATGCGGGCATCTGGAGCCAGAACCAGGACTTCACCGAGGTCCAGTGGCAGCGCCTGCAAACTGCGTTGGACCGGATCTACGCGGATTTCCGGGGCAAGGTCGCGGAGGGACGCGGGCTCTCCGCGGAGGAGACCCGCGCAGCGGCAAAGGGACAGGTCTGGACCGGCACCGACGCCCAGCGCCTGGGCTTGATCGACGAGCTTGGCGGCTTTTACCGGGCTGTCGCTCTGGCCAAGGAAGCGGCCGGCATCGGCGCCGAGGAAAAGGTCGACCTGCGAGTCTTTCCGCCGCCCCGCGATTCCTTCTTCGGGAACCTCGTCCAGGACACCTTAGGCGACGGGCTGCAGAGTTCGGGCGCCAACACGGTACTGCAATGGGTGGCCCGAGTCGTGCGCCTGATCGATCCGCTGCTCGACACGGTCGAAACCCTGGGCGATGACTCCCGCAGCCGGACGCTCAGCGCACCGGATCTCCGTCTGGCCGACTGATTACCCGTCGTCTTTCCGGGCGGCGATCAGGAACTCCTTGTTGCCTTCGGGCCCCAGGATCGGGCTTTCGGTCAAGCCCAGGACAGACCAGCCGGGTTGAGCGGCCAGCCAAGCCTCGATGCGCGCGCAGACTTCGGCGTGGAGTGCCGGATCGCGGACCACGCCCTTCTTGCCGACCAGCCCCTTGCCGACCTCGAACTGAGGCTTGATCAGCGCGATCAGCCCGGCGCCCGGGGCGGCCAGCCCCAGGGATGCCGGAAGCACGGTCTCCAGCCCGATAAAGCTGGCATCGCAGACGATCAGGCATGGCGGCTCTGGAACCTGCGCGCTGTCGAGGTTACGGGCGTTGGTCCGCTCGAGAACGGTGACGCGCGGGTCCTGCCGCAGCTTCCAGGCGAGCTGGCCCTGGCCAACGTCGACGGCGTAGACCTTAGCCGCGCCGCGCGCGAGGAGGACGTCGGTGAATCCACCGGTGGCGGCGCCGATGTCCAGGCAGATCCGGTCCTGGGGGTCGATCCCGAAGTGGTCGAGCCCCTTCTCCAGCTTAAGTCCGCCGCGCGAGACCCAGGGATGGGCCGGCCCGCGGACCGTGAGCGGGGCGTCGAGCGCCAGCTCGGCCCCGGCCTTCTCGATGCGCTTGTCCCCGCTGAAGACTTGGCCGGCCAGGATCAGGGCCTGCGCCCGGGCCCGGCTCTCGGCAAGGCCGCGGCCGAACAGCAGGACGTCGGCTCTCTCCTTCTTCTTGGCCATGTTCTTCCCGCCCTTGCGGCGTCACCTCGTCACGGCTGCCTCCCAAAAAAAGACTGGCCGGCGCCCGGCGCCGGCCAGTCCTTCGATTCGGAACGGTCGAGGTCAGGCGAGTTTCGGGCTGACCGCGGCCGCCTCGTTGTTGCCCAGCGCCTGCAGGGCCGTGTTGACGATGTTGTCGGAATCCAGCCCGGCCATGGCGTACTGGTTGTCCGGCTTGCCGTGATCGATGAAGAAGTCCGGCAGGCAGAGCGGCCGCAGCTTGATGCCGGATTCCAGCAGACCCTCGCGCGCCAGGAAGTGCATGACCTGGGTCGCGAAGCCGCCGACCGCGCCTTCTTCGACCGTGACCAGGACCTCGTGCTCGGAGGCCAGGCGACGGATCAGATTCTCGTCGATCGGCTTGGCGAAACGTGCATCGGCGACCGTGGTCGAAAGGCCGCGAGCCGCCAGGGTGTCGGCCGCCTTGAGCGCCTCGCCGAGGCGCGTGCCGAGCGACAGGATCGCGACCTTTGTGCCTTCGCGCAGTATCCGGCCTTGGCCCAGCTCGAATGCGGTGCCCCGCTCGGGCAGCTCGAGCCCGGTGGCCTCGCCGCGCGGATAGCGGAAGGCGGAAGGCCGGTCATCGATTTGCGCCGCCGTGGCGACCGCATTGAAGAGCTCGACCTCGTCGGCCGGCGCCATGACCACGAAGCCGGGCAGACAGCTCAGGTAGGTGATGTCGTAGGAGCCTTGGTGGGTGACGCCGTCGGCTCCGACCATGCCGGCACGATCGATGGCGAAGCGCACCGGCAGGCTCTGGATCGCAACGTCGTGGACCACCTGATCGTAGGCCCGCTGCAGGAAGGTCGAGTAGATCGTCGCGAAGGGCTTGAAGCCCTCGCAGGCGAGACCGGCACAGAAGGTCACGGCATGCTGCTCGGCGATGCCGACATCAAAGCTGCGGCTGGGGAAGCGATCAGAAAACTTGTTGATGCCGGTGCCCGAGGGCATCGCGGCAGTCACGGCGACGATCTTGTCGTCGGCCTCGGCCTCCTTGATCAAAGCCTCGGCAAAGACCGCGGTGTACTGCGGCGCCTTTGGCGTCGGCTTGGCCTGCTTGCCGGTGATGACGTCGAACTTGGCGACGCCGTGGTACTTGTCGGCAGCCTTCTCGGCCGGCTCGTAGCCCTTGCCCTTCTGGGTCACGGCGTGGATCAGGATCGGTCCGTCCTGTTCCCCGTCGCGGCAGTTCTTCAGGACCGGCAAGAGGTGGTCGAGATTGTGCCCGTCGATGGGACCGACGTAGAAGAAGCCCATCTCCTCGAACATGGTGCCGCCGGTCAGCATGCCGCGGGCATACTCTTCGGCCCGCTTGGCCGCCGTCTCGAGCGGCTTCGGAAAGGACTTGGCGAGATCGCGGGCCAGATGTCGCATGGAGCGATAGGGCTTGGACGAGATCAGCCGCGAGAGATAGGCGCTCATCGCGCCGACCGGCGGCGCGATCGACATGTCGTTGTCGTTGAGGATGACGATCAGCTTGCTGTGCATGGCACCGGCGTTGTTCATCGCCTCGTAGGCCATGCCGGCGCTCATCGCGCCGTCACCGATGACCGCAATGACGTGGTTGTCCCGGCCCTGCAGATCGCGGCCGACCGCGTAGCCGAGGCCCGCCGAAATCGACGTCGAGCTGTGCGCCGCGCCGAAGGGGTCGTAGTTGCTCTCCCGGCGCGAGGTAAAGCCGGAGAGGCCGCCGTCCTGCCTAAGGGTGCGGATTCGATCGCGTCGGCCGGTCAGGATCTTGTGCGGATAGCACTGGTGTCCGACATCGAAGATCAGCTTGTCGTCGGGCGTGTTGAACACGTAGTGGATCGCGGTGGTCAACTCGACCACGCCCAGGCCGGCGCCGAGATGGCCGCCGGTGACCGACACCGCGTCGATCATCTCCGTGCGGAGCTCGTCGGCCAGCTGCCGGAGCTGGTTCTCTTTCAGCTTTCGGATATCAGAGGGATACTCGATGGAATCGAGCATCGGGGTTTTGCTGACTTTACCCACTTCACTCACCTCGCCTTGCTATCGCATCCGGGGGATTTTGGCTTCTAGGATCGCCGATTCACGACGAAGCGCGCTGTTGCGCAAAGAAGTTCTGCCTTTTCGCCGAAAATATCAAGATGGGAGGCTGCCCGAGCCGCCAGACGCTCCGCCTCCTGGCGGGCCTCCTCCATGCCCAGAAGGGCGACAAATGTGGCCTTTCCGAGAGCTTCATCCTGACCGGTCGGCTTGCCCAGCACTTCGGGCGAGCTCTCGGCGTCCAAAAGGTCATCGACGATCTGAAAAGCCAGGCCGAGGTCCTGGGCATAGGCCCTGACCGCGGAATGGGACTTCTGATTCGCCTGGCCGAGAATCGCCCCGGCCTCGCAGGAAAAGCCGATCAGCGCGCCAGTTTTCAACGCCTGCAGGCGCTTGATGCCCTCCAAGTCGAGGTCGGCGCGCGTCGGCGACATGTCGATCATCTGGCCTCCAACCATGCCCGCAGCGCCGGCGGCAGCTGCAAGTCCGGAAACCAGGGCGATGCGCACAGCCGAATCGGGATGGGTCGCCGGGGCGCCAAGAACCGCGAAAGCTTCGGTCAGAAGCCCGTCGCCCGCGAGAACCGCCACGGCCTCGTCGAAGGCCTTGTGCACGGTCGGTCGGCCGCGGCGCAGGTCGCTGTCGTCCATTGCCGGCAGGTCGTCGTGAACCAGGCTATAGCAGTGGATCATCTCGACCGCGGCGGCCGCGTTCAGGGCCTGTTCCTCCGGAACGTCGAAGAGCCCGGCGCTGGCGATCGTCAGAAACGGCCGGAGACGCTTGCCGCCGTTGAGCGAAGCGTAGCGCATGGCCTCGACGACGGTGCCTTCGGCACCGGGCACGGCGGGCAGAAGCCGGTCGAGGCGCAGCGAAACGGCCTCAGCGGTGCGCGCCAATTCGGTTTTTAGACGATCAGTCTGAAATCGGTCACTCGACGTCGAAATTTTCTGTGCTGATGCTGCCGTTTGAGCCATGACCTATCTTTTCAATCTTTTGCTTTGCTTCACTGAGCTTGGCTTCGCAATGCATCTTCAGCGCCGCCCCCCGCTCGTAGGATTGAATGGCCGCCTCCAAGCGGCCCTCCCCCTTCTCCAGGCTCTCGACGATGCTCTTGAGCTCGGCCAGGGCGTCTTCGAAGCTCAATTTCGCGATGTCGGGGGGAACCTTGTCGGCCACGTTCCTGAATCCAATCCAAAGTCCGGGAGTTTAGGCAGGCGCAGGCAGCGGAACAAGCCGTCAAGCCCCTAGGCGTGCAAAAGAGCGCGGACGTGTGCTGCTGCGGACACAGCCAGTGCGTCGAGGTCGTAGCCCCCTTCCAGGGTCGAGACAACCCGCCCGCCACAGGCCGATTCGGCGACTCTGAGGATCTCGGTGGTGGCCCAGCCGAAATCCTCCTCATGGAACCTCAAGGCCGCCAGGGGATCATTTTCATGCGCGTCGAAACCGGCGGAAATCAGAACGAAATCAGGCTCGAACTTGGCCAGACGGGGCAGCACCGTCCGGCTCATCGCCTCCCGGAACTCGGCCGTGCCCGCCATGGGCGGCAGGGGCACGTTCAGGATGTTACCCGCCCGGCCCGTCTCGGCCGGACTGCCGGTGCCGGGATAGAGCGGCATCTGGTGGGTCGAGGCAAAAAGCAGGTCGGGATCGTCCCAGAACATGGCCTGGGTTCCGTTGCCATGGTGGACGTCGAAATCGACCACCGCGACTCGGTTGACCCGATGGACCTCGCGCGCCTGCAGGGCTCCGACCGCGACGCTGTTGAAGAGGCAAAAGCCCATGGCGCGCGACGGTTCCGCGTGATGGCCGGGCGGTCGGACCGCACAGAAAGCATTGTCGGCCTCACCGGTCATGACCGCGTCGACCGCCGCGCAAACCGCACCAGCGGCCCTCAGCGCCGCTTCGCCGGAGCCGGGCGAAACAATTGTGTCCGCGTCAAGGCCCCTTTGGCCCTGCTCGGGAATCGCGGCCATAACCTGGTCGTAGTACGATTCGCCGTGGACCCTGACGACTTGCTCGCGGCTCGCCAGCGGTGCCTCGCGCCGTTCCAAAGCGTCGAATTCGGCCTCATCCAGCCCCGCCAGGACGGCCTTCAGCCGCGCCGGGCGCTCGGGATGACCCAGCCCGGTATCGTGGTTGAAGCAAGCCTCGTGGCTGTAGAGAAGGGTACTCAAAGCTACGCGCCTCCGGGAGGCAGTATTAGACCCTGGCCCAGGCCATTGCTATAACTTTCGCCCTGAGGGGCACTAGGCCGGGCAAGGCGCCGGCCTCCGAGGAGGCCGGATTGACAGGCTCCGGGTGACGCGCCACATGACAATCGCTGTGCCCTTCGCTCGTCACTTGGCCGAGCCCGGGATGGAGGACGACCTGAGACAGAGACCCGAGGCCCGGCGGACCCGGCGGGCCTGGCATTTTGGCGCGATCGCGCTGCTGCTGGCGACGGTCGGTGTTCCGGCGGCGGCCCAGGAGCAGGCCCAGCTCGTTCGCGTCGACAGCGTGCAGGAGCAGCCGATGACCCAAACGGTCGAGGTCATCGGGCGCTTAGTGCCACGCCGGGCCGGCTCGGTCGCGGCGCGCATCGACGCTGCCGTCGATCGGGTCCTGGTCGAGGTCGGCGATCGGGTCGAGCAGGGTCAGGTCATCGCCATCCTGGAGCCGGAATCCTTGAAAGCTCGCCGCGATCAGGCCGCGGGCCGGCTGGCCGCGGCCTTCGCCAAGCAAAAGACCGAGGAGGCCGAACTCGTCCTCTCCCGCCAGGAGCTGAAGCGTCTGGAAGGTCTGAAGAAGTCGGCGGCTTTCAGCCAAGCACGCTACGACGATGCCAAACAGGCCGTGGCCATCGCGGAGGCCGAGGTCGCCGAGGCCGAGAGCGCCAGCGTGACCGCCCGGGCCGACCTTGAGCTGGCCGAGATCAACCTCAGGTACGCGGAAATCCGGGCCCCTTACGGCGGCGTCATCACCGAGCGCATGATCGAAGCCGGGGCTTACGTCCAAGTCGGAGACGACGCCGTCCGGTTGGTTGCGGACCAGGAGCTGGAACTCGAGGCAGATGTCCCCTTCCAGCGGCTGTCCGGCCTGGTCCCCGGAGTCGAGATCGACGTCGAACTGGACGACGGCACGCAGCACAAGGCCCGGGTCCGGGCCATCGTGCCGGACGAGAACCCCCTCACCCGCACCCGGGCGGTCCGCTTCATCCCCGCCTTTGGCGAGACCCGCAAGCCGCTGGCCGCCAACCAGAGCGCATCCCTGCTGATCCCAATGGGTCAGCCGCGCCAGGTTTTGACCGTCCACAAGGACGCGATCACCAAACGCGGGCCGGCCAGCCTGGTCCATGTGGTCAACAACGGTGCGGTCAGTGTCCGGCCGGTCACCCTCGGTGTTGCCGTAGGCAGCCGCTTCGAGATCCTCCGCGGCCTGAGCCAGGGCGACGTGGTGGTGGTCCGCGGCAACGAACGTCTTCAGGACGGCCAGAAGGTCCGCGTCGACCAGGGCTCCTAGGCGGTCGCGATGGACCTGATACGCACCTCCATCTACCGGCCCATCGCGGTGATCGCAGCGGTCCTGATGACGGTGATGTTCGGCATGGTCGCGCTGGAGCGGATCCCGATCCAGCTGGCGCCGGACGTCAACCGACCGGTCATCACGGTGACCACCACCTGGCCGGGCGCCGCCCCGGCTGAGGTCGAGCGCGAGATCGTCAACCGCCAGGAAGAAGAAATGGCGGGGCTGGAGAACCTGGTAGCGCTGACCTCGAGGGCGGAACAGGGACGCAGCCGGATTACCCTCGAGTTTGCGGTCGGCTCCAACATGGACCGCGCCCTCTTGCTGGTCTCCAATCGACTGGATCGGGTCAACGGCTATCCGGAAGAGGCCAACGAGCCGACACTCGATACCGCTGGCAGCGAAGACAACGCCATCGCCTGGTTCGTCGTCCGGCGGATGCCAGGCAACGAGCGGCCGATCTACGAGTTCGGCGACTTCGTCGAGGACGTGATCAAGGACCGGATCGAGCGGGTCGCCGGCGTCAGCCGGGTCAACGTCTTCGGCGGCAGCGAGCGGGAAATCCAGGTTACCATCTCGCCGCAGCTCATGGCACGCTACGGTCTGACCGTGACCGACGTCATCCTGGCGCTGCGCAGCGCCAACACCTCGGTCTCGGCCGGTGACGTCGACGAGGGCAAGCGCCGCTACGTGATCCGGGTCGAAGGCGAACTCAACGCCGTCGAGTCCATACGCGAGGTCGTGGTCCGCTCCGAAGATGCCAGGGCCAAGGACATGGTGGCCGGCGGCCGGCTGGCACGGGTCACCGTCGGCGACATCGCGGAGGTCAGCTTCGGCTACCGCGAGCCGACTTCAAACATCCGCTTCCTCGGCGATTCGGCGATTGCCTTCAACGCCCTGCGCGAGACGGGCGCCAACGTCATCGAGATCATGGACGGGATCGCCGTGGCGGTGGACGAGCTCAACGAGCAGGTTGTCCCGGGCGCGGGGCTTACCCTCAAGCAGGTCTACAAGGAGACCGTCTACATCAACTCCGCCATCGAGCTGGTCCGCCAGAACATCTGGATCGGCGGCTCCCTGGCGGCAGTCGTGCTACTGCTGTTCCTGCGCTCCTTCCGCGCCACCCTGGTGATCTCAATCGCGATTCCCGTCTCGGTGATCGGCGCCTTCGTCGCGATGGCGGCCCTGGGCCGATCGATCAACGTGATCTCGCTGGCCGGCCTGGCCTTCGCCGTCGGCATGGTGGTCGACGCGGCCATCGTCGTGCTGGAGAACATCTACCGTCTGCGCGAACGCGGCCTACCGATTGCCGAAGCAGCCTATCGGGGCGCCAAGCAGGTCTGGGGGGCGGTCCTCGTTTCGGCCCTGACCACGGTCATGGTCTTCATCCCGATCTTGGTAATGCAACTCGAGGTCGGGCAACTGTTCCGCGACATTGCTGTCGCGATCTCGGTCGCGGTCATGCTGTCCCTGGTGGTGTCGATCACGGTCATCCCCGCGCTGTCCCGCTACCTCTTGGGCGGGCGCAAGGACGACACCAAGGTCAAGCGTCTGCACTTGCCGGGCATCGACG
>JASJAL010000092.1 GCA_030067055.1 Kiloniellales bacterium
CTCTCCACCTCTTGACCACGGCGACGCTCGCGCGCCTCTCGGAGCTCGGCCCGGCGTCGCAGTTCGACGTGCGGCGGTTTCGGCCCAACGTGGTTGTCGAGACAGCCGAGGACCAGAGCGGCTTTGTCGAGAATGGCTGGGTCGGGCGAACGGTCGCCATCGGCGATGATGTGCGATTGCGCGTGAGTGATCCGACACCGCGGTGTTCCATCCCGACGCTCGCCCAAACGAGACTGCCCATGGACCCGAAGGTCTTGCGCACCATCGTGGAACACAACCGACTTGCGGTGCCGGTGCTCGAAGGGAAGGTGCTGCCCTGTGCCGGCGTCTACGCCTTCGTGATACAGGGCGGAACCCTGCGCAGAGGTGATCCGGTTCGGATCGAGTAGCCGGTTTCGCCAGCGCAAAGGCCCGAGCCGCTCAAGAGCTCATGCCTCTGGCGAGTCTCTGCGGTCGTCGCAAAGGTCGCCTTGGGATCACACCCGCACTTCAAGGTCCACCCTCAACGACGTCGGCTTTCGGATGGAGACCAGAACTCGAGGCCAGGAATGCAGACCATTCGCCGCGAAGGTCCGGGTCCGGTGCAGGATCCGACATCGAAGGTCAGTAGAAGTCAGGACCGGGAGTAGCCAAATCCAGACCTACGGCGTTTCATCTCATCGCATAGCTTCTGCCATGGTTCCCGTCTAATCTTCCCGATAGGGAGGTTCGCGATGGAGCGTCGACTGGCCGCGATCCTAGCCGCCGACATGGTCGGCTACAGCAAGCTTATGGCTGCTGACGAGGCCGGCACGATCGAACGGCAGAAAGCCTATCGCGCGACGCTCATTGATCCAAAGATCGAGCAGTATTCCGGGCGCATCGTTAACACGACCGGCGACGGGATGCTGATTGAATTTCCCAGCGTGGTTGATGCCGTGCAGTGCGCCGTCGAAATCCAGTGCGCCATGCTGGAGCGGGAGTCAGAGGTCCCTGATAGCGAGCGCATTCGCTATCGCGTGGGGATCAACTTGGGCGACATCGTGATCGAAGGGGGAGATATCCTCGGAGACGGCGTCAACATAGCGGCACGCCTAGAGGCTTTGGCGGAGCCGGGTGGAATCTCCGTTTCGCGGCCAGTTCATACGCAAATCAAGAGCAAACTGGACCTCAACTTCGAGCTCTTGGGAGAGAAGCTGGTCAAGAACATCCCCGAGCCAGTGACGGTTTATCGCATTATGCTCGACGATAAGGCATCGGCCCTCGTAACGCCCGTATCTCGAGAAGAAAACCATCAGCCAGGCCGCCGAAGGGCGCCCGCCGCGGCAGCGCTTGTCATCGTTCTTCTGGCAATTGGTGGTGGGCTCTGGTGGCAGCCTTGGAAGCCCGCTATTGAGCCGGCCTCAGTCGAGCGTATGGCCTTTCCACTACCGGATAAGCCGTCCATCGCCGTGCTGCCGTTCGACAATCTGAGTGGGGACCCAAACCAGGAGTACTTCGCTGACGGCATAGCCGAGGATCTAACGACCGACCTGTCAAAAATATCCGGACTGTTTGTGATCGCCCGAAATTCAGCCTTTGCCTACAAGGGTAAGACTGTGAGACCCCGGCAAGTGGCCGAAGAACTGGGTGTGCGCTACGTGTTGGAGGGCAGTGTACGCCGTTCGGGCGACAAACTGCGAATCAACGTTCAACTGATCGACGCAGCTAGTGGCGGGCATATTTGGGCAGACCGCTATGACGGATTGCTCGCCGACGTGTTCGGACTGCAAGACAGGGTCTCGCGCAAGATCGTTTCTGTCCTCGCGGTACAACTCACGGAGGGCGAAGAAGAGCGTGTTGCCCACAGAGAGACCAAGAAGACCGAAGCCTATGACGCCTTCTTGCAAGGCTGGCAACACTACCTTCGCCAGAATCCTGAGAACTTCCAAAAGGCGATTTCACTCTTCGAAAAGGCACTCGAGATGGACCCCGAGTACGCTCGAGCCCACGCTGCGCTGGCTGCAACCTATATGAATATCTGGAGAAGGTATTGGCACGCCAAGGTCGGATTGCGCTACTTGCATGATCCACAGTTTCTGGCACAGCAATTCCTCGAGAAGGCGCTTCTGGATCCCACTCCACTTGCGTATCAGGTCGCCGCCACCGTGCTGTCACAACAGGGGCAGCACGCGGAGGCGATTGCTGCGGCAGAGCAGGCGATCGCTCTGGATCCCAACGACGCTGACGGTTACGTTGCCTTGGCTGGGACCCTGACTCTAAGCGGGAAGCCGGAAGAAGCGTATCGATTGGTCAAGCGTGCGATGCGGCTCAATCCCCATTACCCACCGTCCTACCTCTACGAACTTGGTATTGCAGAGTTCGGCATGGAGGAGTTCGAAAAGGCCGCGGAGTCGCTACAAAGGGCCAGCGCACTCAACCCCGACGATCGATGGTCATCGAGGCTCCTGCTGGCGACTTACGGACTCCTTGATCGCAAGAAAGACGCCGCCGACCTCCGAGAACGAGTCGGAAAGAGCTGGCGGGGCTTCGATCCGCTCACCGTTCGAAGCGTGGCTTTTTGGTATCCATTCAAGCAGGTAACCGACGCCGACCGTCTCGCGCAAGGCTTGCGTCGGGCGGGCGTTCCCGACTGACGGCGCAACGACAAGGTCTCAAAACGTCAGCGGTTGACCGGGATTCACATCGATAACCTTGATTGGGGTATCTCCGAGAGCCTTCTTAAACTCGGCTGGTGTGCGATTGATGACGGGAAAGGTCCCGTAGTGGATAGGAATGACTTGCTTTGGCTTGATCAGCTCGCGCACGGCATAGGCCGCCCCTTCCGGATCCATCGTGAAGTACCCACCAATACAGACTAGAGCCAGATCGGGGGCGTAGAATGTATTGATTAGGGCCATGTCACCGAACACAGCGGTATCGCCTGAATGGTAAATCTTGAAGCCATTTTCTAGTTCGACCACGTAGCCTACGGCGGCACCTGTGAATGCTTGACTCGGCAATCCAGGCTTCCAATCGAGGCCCATGGTTTGCAGATCGATCGCCGAACTGTGTTCCGCGGGCACCATGTGGATTTTGATACCCCGCCCAATCGGCGCGACAGTCCCGCCTTTGTTCATGGCAATGACCTTGTCGGCATCAACCAAACCGAGCGCAATTATGTTGTTCGCAAACTCCCAGTTGGCCACGATCGTGGCACCGCTCAGGCGAGCCAATTCTCGTAAGTCACCGACATGATCTCCGTGCCCATGGGTGACCAGGATGAGGTCCACTTCGCCCAAGGCGCTGAGGTCTCTGAATTTGATGGGTGCCTTCGGATTTTTCTTCAAGAAGGGATCGATGACTATCACCTTACCGGCAGTGCTGGTTATGCGCGTGGTCGCGTGACCCAACCACAAAACCTCAACTTGCGCAGCCACTGGCGGGACAGCAGTCAACCAGAACGCTGCTATTGCACCAGTGATAAAGGCCTTGATTGGGGTGCTCATTGAAGACTCCCCGTTTTCTTGCCCAACCTCGAAAAACTCTGGCTCGTTGGCGTCGCCAAGTATGCACCCTTGTAAGCAGAACGTGAAACAGACGTTCCGATCGTTCGGTCGTTTCGGTGTGGTTCCCGGCGTAGTGATGTCGGCCAAGCAAAACCCATGGTCGGAGCGACTTTGCGTATATTCTTCGTCCGAAATGGGTCTTGGCTGTGTAAGAACGCTGAGGCGAGCCCGTCGGTTTTAACTTTCTGGACAGGTTGGCGTGGGCTTGGACGTTCCGCCGTTTTGGGCGGTGTTATGACCCTGTGAAGCTATTTCGGGGTCTTGAAGCGTTCTGAGGCCAGAGGGTGGGTTCAGAGCGTGCGGCAAGGAGGCGAGAGCCTAGGCCTTCATTGCTGCCATCAGCGGGGCGATGCCGAGGATGTTCATGACGCGCGTGAGGTTGTAGGCCAGCACGTGCAGGGCCATCTCGGTGCGAACCCGTTTGAGGGTCTTCATCAGGAAGTGTGTGGCGCCCATGCGGGCCTTGATCGTGCCGAAGGGATGCTCGACCGTCTCGCGACGCTGGCGCATCTTCTCCGGATGCTCATCGAGCCGCCGTTGGACCGCCTCGAGCAGCTGCTCGTGCTCCCAACGGGTGATCCGACGCTCCTTGCCCGTGGTGCAACGATCCTTGATCGCGCAAGACTGGCAGGCGTTGGTCCAGTAGCGGCGCAGGGCCAAACCGTTCTCTTCGCCTGTGAAGCGGTAGATCAAGCGCTCACCGGCCGGGCAGAGATAGACATCGTCTTCGGCCACATAGCAGAAGTCGGCTTTGACGAAGCGGCCTTTGGACTTGTTGCCCGAGGTCTGCGGCTTTGGCAGCGTGACCACAATGCCCGCTTGATCACAGGCCAGGATCTCTTCGCTGCTGAAGTAGCCGCGGTCGGCGACGACCTCCAAGCTGTCCGTCTCCAGCGTGGCTTTGGTCTGCTTGGCCATGCTTGAGAGCTGGGCCCGGTCGCTGCCGACCTTGATCACGTCATGGGCGACGATCAGATGATGCTTGGTATCAACGGCGGCCTGGACGTTATAGCCCACCACGCCGGAGCCCCGGCCGCTGGTCGCCATCGAGCGGGCGTCGGGATCGGTCAGGGAGATCTGCTGATCCGCTGTCTCGAGCATCCGGGCCTCGAGCGCCTCCAGGCGCCGCATCTCCTCTCGCAGCCTCTCGATCTTCTCCTTCAGACGGCTCGTCTTGGTCTCGCGCGCCAACGACGGCTCTTGTCGGTCGGCGCTGTCCAACTGGTGTAGATAGCGCGCCACGCTCTCCTCGATCTGGTCCCGGCGCCGCTTCATCTTAGCGCGGGTGAAGTTCCGGTCCCGGTTGTTCACCGCCTTGAACTTGCTGCCGTCGATCGCAACCGAGGCCTCGGCAAACAGGCCGAAGCCGCGGCACAGCTCAACGAAGCGGGCGCAGACCCGACGGATCGCTTTGCCGTTGTCCTTGCGGAAGTCGGCGATCGTCTTGTGGTCAGGAACCAGGCGGCCCATCAGCCACATCACTTCCACGTTGCGTCCGGCCTCGCGCTCCAGCCGGCGGCTCGACTGAACCCGGTTGAGATAACCGTAGATGTAGAGCTTCAGCAGAACCGAAGGATGATAGGAAGGCCGCCCGGTCGCCTTCGGAGCCACGCGATCGAACCCGAGCTCGGCGAGGTCGAGTTCATCGACGAAGACGTCGATAACCCGAACAGGGTTATCCTCCCAAATCCAGTCTTCCAGGCATTCCGGAAACAGCGTGCTCTGACCGCGATCCACGCCCTCAACAAAACGCTTCATCCGATCCCCCTGTCAGTGCACAAGGGAACCGTAACATCGAGCGCGTTTTTACACAGCCAGGGTCAGACTCTGCCTTCCCATCTGGTGCTCGTGAACGTCTGCTTCTAGGGTGGTTCTGTTGCAAAGCACCCGGCCGAAGGATTTTCGATGTCCGCTATTACCAAGAACGGACGTTTTGCCGTTTTCGGCCGATGCCGATGGGAGAGGTGTTGTTTTGGCGTCTCGTCATGGGTGTTGAAGGTGGCGTCAGGTGAGGTTTTGGATCGGCGGTGGTTGGTAGGCATACCTCGCCAGTTTGCGGAGGTTCTGTGCGGTGGCGGTGAGCAGGACTTCGTCGCGGGCGCCAGATAGGCCGCGCAGCCTGAGCCGGTCGAGCTTGAAGATGCGCTTCATATGGGCGAAGGCCATCTCGACCTTCTTGCGGTGGCGGCGCGAGGTCTCGAAGGCCTCTGTCTTGGCCAGGGCCCGGACGCGATCACGGATAGGCTCGTCGATATCGCGCGAGATCTTGCGCGCCGAAGCACGGGTACAGTGGGGCTTGAGCGCACAGCTCGCACAATCGCGCACGCTCGCCCGATAGGGCAGGATACGCCCCTGATCGACCCTGCCCGAGCAGGTGAGGTGCTTGCCGCCGGGGCAGATGTAGAGGTCGCGCCTCTCGTCGTAGGTGAAGTCCGCCTTGGTAAACCGACCCTGGGTCTGGTTGGACTTGTCCCACACCGGGATATGCGGCTCGATGCCCCGCTCGATCAGGCTCTTGAGCGTCGCGCCCGATCCATAGGCAGTGCCAACCAGGCCTGCCGCGATGCCGGTCTCGACAACCCGCTCGAACATCCGCCGCAAGGCATCGCTCACACGGAACCGCTCGTGCCGGGCCCGCGAGAAGGCCGAGTGATCGGGGATCTTGTCCTCGAGACCCGGACGGCAAAACCAGCGATAGGCCAGATTGACCCGGACCTCTGCGCAAAGCTGACGCTCCGAGCGGATGGCAAACACATAGCCGATGACCAACATGCGCATCATCAGCTCGGGATCAATCGAGGGCCGGCCGGTATGGCTATAGAAAGGCGCAAGCGCGCCGCGCAGCCAGCTCAGATCAAGAACCTGGTCGATCCGACGCACCAGGTGTTCGGCTGGCACCACCTCGCCGAGATCGAACTCTTAGAACAAGCAACCCTGATCGCAAGACAGCCAACCCATCATCGCCCTGACCTCCAACGAATCGATGCTCAAAGCGAATCACGGCCTCAAGTCAGGCTCAAACTATGTCTTTTGCATCAGAATCTGGGACGAGGCGGTCGTTCAGGGGTCCTTCTGCGGTTCCTACCAATTGCGGTGTTTGACGTCCGATGTTGGCAGCTGAGCGGAACTGGCCAGGTGCTGTAGGCTGCTCATGAGGGGTATCTTTCCACTGGACTTCGGCCGCAAAGCGAGCGTCACTGTCGTCTGACAGTGGCACTCTTGGCCTCCAGCCGCCGCCCGCTCGGACCCGAGGCTCGTTGGGCCGAGCCCTGGGCGGTGGAAGCGACTGCATCCTGCGGTCGCGAAGCCAAGGAGGCCGTCATGTCCACGAAGCTCATAGGAACAGCAGCTGACACGTCGATCCCCACAGGGTGCCATCGGCAAGCATCTACGCGCTCGACCAGGCGGGCGCCCAAGACCAAGAAGGCGCAGATCCTGGCCCTGCTGAGGCGCAAGCGCGGCGCCTCCATGAGGGACCTCACGGCGCGAACGGGATGGCAGGCCTACAGCGTCCGCGCGGCCCTGACGGGCCTCCGGAAGCATGGCACCATCATCGAGCGACAAGCCGAGGCAACTGGAAGCCGCTACCGCATCATCGCAACACAAAGACGCAAGCCGTCATGAGGCCCCAGCCCTTCTGCGCCAAGCTCGCGCAGAAGCTTGCGGGCCTTGAGGATCAGTCTCGCGCGGAGCTGATCGATCGCTATCGCGAGCTCCTCAAATGCCCACCACCGAAGGGGCTGAGCCGCCGGCTGCTGATGCTGAGCATCGGCTATGAGATGCAATCCAAGCGCTATGGAAGCCGCAGGCCAAAGAAGCAGGCCTTACCCAAATGCGCCTTGGCCACTCCGCTCAGCGGCAACAGGGCGAAACTACGACCCGGGACCCGACTAATCCGCGAGTGGAAGTGCACCAGCCACGTAGTTGAGGTGTTCGAGAGTGGGTTTGTCTGGAACGGTTGCTCGCACCGCTCGCTGTCCGCAGTCGCACGCGCCATCACCGGGGCGCACTGGTCAGGACCCCGGTTCTTCGGCCTGACGTCGGATGAACCCTCGTGAATCGTCGGCGTTGTGCGATCTACACCCGCAAGTCCACCGAGGACGGGCTGGAGCAGGACTTCAACTCGCTCGATGCTCAGCGCGAAGCTTGCGAGGCCTACATTGCGAGCCAGGCCGGGGAGGGCTGGAAGCTGGTCCGCAGCCGCTACGACGACGGCGGCGTTTCGGGTGGCACTCTGGAACGCCCCGCCCTCCAGCGGCTGCTCGCCGACATCAAGGCTCGCAAGGTCGATACGGTCGTGGTCTACAAGGTCGACCGCTTGACCCGGT
>JASJAL010000093.1 GCA_030067055.1 Kiloniellales bacterium
CGGTCTAACAGCAGGGCGGAGCCCTTGGGCGCGCCCAGGTCTTCGAGCCAGCGGCGGAGTTGATCCAGGCTTTCCTCGGTCACCTGGATCAGGCGGATCTCGAGGTCGCAGAATTGGATCTCGCCGCTCTCCCCCTGCATTGTGCCGCCGCCGGTGACCTCGCCGAGCGAGCGGTCTTTCAGCAGCCCGTCGAGGGCGTCCTCATAGATCTCGCCGCGGTCCAGCGGCCTAAGCCGGGCGTTCAGGCGGGCGGTGACGTAGGCTTCGGCCCCGTCGCTTTGCCGATCGTTCAAGTCCAGGCGCTCCCCGATGGTGAATCCTGCTCGGTCGGGCGCCATTCTCCCCACCAGATGTTCCCATTCCGTCAACGCCTGCTGCGCGCAGCTAGAGCTTCTCAAGGCGCGGCGGCCGGCCCGGCCCGGAGCTTGTCGAGGATGCGGTCCAGCGTGCGCCGCTCGCCGGGCTGCAGCATCGCGGTCAACTCCTGCTCCAGCGCCAGCGCGAGCGGCACGATGGCCTCGTAGGTCCGGCGGCCCTTGGCGGTAAAGGACAGAGTGATCAGGCGCCGGTCGGTCTCGTCCGGGCGGCGCGCCAGCAGTCCGGCGGCGACCAGGCGGGTGACCGCGCGGCTGACCTTGGCCTTGTCCATCTCGGTCCGCCGGCAGACCTCGTTCGACGACAAGGGGGCGAAACCGCCGACCACGGCCATGACCCGCCATTCCGGGATCGAGAGGCCGTGGGCCGCGTAGCGCACGGCGAGCGCCCGGCTGACCCGGTTGGCCGCGACCGAGAGGCGGTAGGGCAGGAAGTCGTCCAGCACGAAGGCGCCGTGCGGCGCCGCCGTCTCGCCGGTTCCGCCATTCTCTCGCCCGCTCGGCACTTCGGCGCCGCTCCACCTTGACATCGTTTCGTTTGAAACAATACTAAACAGACGAGTTTCTGACAATCCCCGCGAAGGGAGCGACACCATGCGCAAGCCGATCGCCTTTCCCCGTGTCGAGGGCCAGGCCTCGCGCCAGGCCCATACCGGCCTGCCGCCGGGCACCTACGAGCGGGAGCTGGGCAAAGAAGGCTTCTTCGGCCCGGCGACCCACATGTACCACTGCCACCCGCCGACCGGCTGGAGCGCCTGGGAAGGCCCGCTCCGGCCGCGCGCCTTCGACCTCGTCAAGCTGAACCGGGCGGAGGACTCGCCCTGGGACGCGCCGGTCGTGCTCTCCAACGCCAGCGTCTCGCTGCGCTTCTGGCGCGCGCCCGAGACCATGGACCACCTGGCGCGCAACGCCGACGGCGACCAGCTTATCTTCGTGCACCAGGGCGCGGGCGACCTGTTCTGCGACTACGGCCGGCTGGGCTTCGAGGCCGGCGACTACATCGTCCTGCCGCGCTCGACCATGTGGCGCCTGGAATGCCGCGAGCCGGTCTCCGCGCTCCTGATCGAGGCGACCAACGGCGGCTACCAGCTGCCCGACAAGGGCCTGGTCGGGCCCCACGCGATCTTCGATCCGGCCATGCTCGAGGTACCGGCGATCGACGAGGCCTTCCTGGCCCAGCAGTCGGAGGAGAGCTGGCGGGTCCGCATCAAGCGGCGCGGCGCGGTCTCAACGGTGACCTATCCCTTCAACCCGCTGGACGCGGTCGGCTGGAAGGGGGACCTGGCGCCGGTCCGGCTCAACGTGGCTGACATCCGGCCCCTGATGAGCCACCGCTATCACCTGCCGCCCTCGGCCCACACCACCTTCGTCGGCAACCGCTTCGTCGTCTGCACCTTCGTGCCGCGCCCCTTCGAGAGCGACCCCGACGCGCTCAAGGTGCCCTTCTTCCACAACAACGACGACTACGACGAGGTGATCTTCTACCACGCCGGCGACTTCTTCAGCCGCGACAACATCCACCCGGGCATGGTCACCTTCCACCCTTGCGGCTTCACGCATGGCCCCCACCCCAAGGCCCTGCAGAACGCCTTCGAGCAGAAGAAGCCGGCCACCGACGAATATGCGATCATGGTCGACACCCGCGACGCCCTGGAGCTGGGCGCCGGCGCCAACGGCGTCGAGTGGGAAGGCTACGTCGACTCCTGGAAGAGCAACGGCAAGGGCTGAGGCCGAGATGAAGGTTGCGTCACTGAAGGAAGGTGGCCGCGACGGCACCTTGATGGTGGTCAGCCGGGACCTGACCCGGGCCACCCACGCAGTCTCGGCCACGACCCTGCAACAGGCCTTGGAGGACTGGACGAGCTACGGGCCGAAGCTCGAGGCGGAGTTCGCCCGTGTCGAGGCCGGCGCGGCGCCGGAGGCCGTTCCCTTCGAACCCGAGACCTGCGCGGCACCCCTGCCCCGCGCCTATCAGTGGGCCGACGGTTCGGCCTACGTGAACCACGTCGAACTGGTCCGCAAGGCGCGTGGCGCCGAGATGCCCGAGAGCTTCTGGAGCGATCCCCTGATGTACCAGGGCGGCTCGGACCACATGCTCGGCCCTCGCGATCCGATTTTGGCGGCCGACGAAGCCTGGGGCATCGACTTCGAGGCCGAGGTCGCCGTGATCACCGACGACGTGCCGGCCGGCACGACGGCGGAAACGGCGGGCCGTCACATCCGGCTCTTCATGCTGGTCAACGACGTCTCGTTGCGAAACCTGATCCCGGGCGAGCTGGCCAAGGGCTTCGGCTTCTTCCACGGAAAGCCGCCGACCGCCTTCTCGCCGGTCGCGGTCACGCCGGACGAGCTGGGCCCGGCCTGGGACGGCCGCAAGCTCCACCTGCCTTTGCTCAGCCACCTCAATGGCGAGCTTTTCGGCCGGCCCGACGCCGGGGTCGACATGACCTTCGACTTCCCGCAGCTGATCGCACATGCGGCCAAGACCCGGCCCCTGGGCGCCGGCACCATCGTCGGCTCGGGCACGGTGTCCAACAAGGATCGCTCGGTCGGCTCCTCCTGCCTGGCCGAAGTCCGGACCCTGGAGACCATCGACCAGGGCAAGCCCAGCACGCCCTTCATGAGCTTCGGCGACCGGATCCGGATCGAGATGCTGGACGCCGACGGCCAGACTATCTTCGGAGCCATCGACCAAGAGGTGCGGCGCCGCGACGGCGCCGGTTGAGAAAGGAAATCGGGAGAGACAGAGCCATGTCCAAGGCCTTCGCGTCCCAGGCGGACCTGACCGAAAAGACCATCACCTTCGACGAGCTCGGCCCTGGGCTCTACGCCTTCACCGCCGAGGGCGATCCGAACAGCGGCGTGATCGTCGGCGACGAGTCGGTCATGGTGATCGACACCCAGGCCACCCCGGTGATGGCGCAAAAGGTGATCGACTGCGTCCGCGGCGTGACCGACAAGCCGATCAAGCACGTCGTCCTCACCCACTACCACGCGGTGCGAGTGCTCGGCGCCTCGGCCTACAAGCCGGAGAACATCATCGCCAGCCGCGGCACCCACGAGCTGATCGTCGAGCGCGGCCAGCAGGACTACGACTCCGAGGTCGGCCGCTTCCCCCGCCTGTTCGACTCCGTCGAGTCCGTGCCCGGCCTGACCTGGCCCAACATCGTCTTCGATGAGAAGCTGACTATGTACCGGGGCGGCAAGGAGGTCGAGATCCTGCACCTGGGCCGCGGTCACACCAAGGGCGACACCGTGGTCTGGCTGCCGGAAGAGAAGGTTCTGTTCAGCGGCGACCTGGTCGAATACGGCGCCACGCCCTACACCGGCGACGCCTACCTCAAGGACTGGCCCGAGACCCTGTCACGACTTCGTCAGCTGGGGGCGGAGAAGCTGGTGCCCGGCCGCGGCGCGGCCCTGAAGACGCAAGCGGACTCCGAGGCCGCGATCGACGGGACCCGGGACTTTCTGACCAAGATGTACGACAGCGTCGAGGCCGGCGTGCAGGCCGGCAAGCCGTTGAAGCGGATCTACGACGAGACCTTCGCCGCCCTGGAGCCGGAGTTCGGCAACTGGGTGATCTTCGAGCACTGCATGCCCTTCGACGTCAGCCGCGCCTACGACGAGGCCAGCGGCATCGCCGACCCCCGGATCTGGACCGCCGAGCGCGACGTCGAGATGTGGAAGGCCCTGGAGCAGGACCAGCCGATGAAGGGCGCAGAGGCCTGAGGGAGGGTGGTTGAGATCACCACAGTTTTGGTCTGATGCTTGCAGCTCCACCACTGATCATATCGTCATTGCCGGGCTTGATCCGGCAATCCATGGCACCGGTAGTGATTTGGATGCGCGGATCGAGTCCGGGCATGACCGCGGGGGGTTGGCATCAGAAGACTCCTAGCCTCCTCCAGCGGAGCAGGTGACATGCCGACGACCTATACGAACCCCGTCTACCCCTACCTGCGCTCGGTCGACCAGGATGCAGGCGCCGCGGCCCACCACCCGGTGATCATCGTCGGCGCCGGGCTGGTCGGCCTGACCGTGGCCGTCGATCTGGCGACCCGGGGCATCGCCTCGGTGGTGCTCGACGACAACGACACGGTCAGCTACGGCAGCCGGGCGATCTGCTTTTCAAAGCGGACCCTGGAGATCTACGACCGCCTGGGAGTCGGGGACAAGCTGCGCGCCAAGGGCATCACCTGGAACCTGGGCAAGGTCTTCCTGAAGGATCGGCAGCTCTTCGAGTTCAACCTGCTGCCCGAGGGCGGCGAGGAGAACCCGGCCTTCGTGAACCTGCAGCAGTACTACGTCGAGGAATGGCTGGTCGAGCGCGCCAAGGAGACGGGACTGGTCGATTTGCGCTGGAAGAACAAGGTGGCAGGGGTGACGCCGGGCGCCGACAAGGTCGGCCTGCAGGTCGAGACGCCGGACGGCCCCTACGATCTCACCTGCGACTACCTGCTGGCCTGCGATGGCGCGCGCAGCTTTGTCCGCGAGGCATTGGGCTTGGAGTTCAAGGGCCAGGTCTTCCAGGACCGCTTCCTGATCACCGACGTGCTGATGAAGGCGGATTTTCCGACCGAGCGTTGGTTCTGGTTCGACCCACCCTTCCATCCCGATCAATCGGCCCTGCTGCACCGCCAGGCCGATGATGTCTGGCGCATCGACCTGCAGCTCGGCTGGGATGCCGATCCCGAGGCGGAGAGCCAACCCAAGCGTGTCGTGCCGCGGCTGAAGGCCATGCTGGGTGAAGACAAGGACTTCGAGCTGGAGTGGATCTCAGTCTATACCTTCCAATGCCGCCGCCTCGACCGCTTCCGCCACGACCGGGTCTTCTTCCTCGGCGATTCGGCGCACCAGGTCTCGCCCTTCGGCGCCCGCGGGGGCAACGGCGGCGTCCAGGACTCCGACAATCTGGTGTGGAAGCTGGAGGCCGTGCTGCGCGGCGCGGCGCCCGAGGCCTTGCTGGAAAGCTACGATGCCGAGCGCATCCCGGCCGCAGACGAGAACATCCTGAACTCGACCCGCGCCACCGACTTCATCACGCCCAAGAGTGCGGTCAGCCGCGCCTTCCGCGATGCCGTCCTCGAGCTGGCCGAGACCTGTCCCTTCGCCCGCAGCCTGGTCAACAGCGGCCGCCTTTCCCTGCCCCACGACGCCGTCGACTCGCCGCTCGCCACGCCCGATTCCGAGGACTTCGGGGGCCGGGTGCGGCCCGGCGGACCGGCGGCCGACGCGCCGGTCGAGAGTGCCGAGGGCCCCGGTTGGCTGCTGCGCCAGATCGGCCCGGGCTTCACCCTGCTGTACTTCGCCGGGGGTGGCGAACCTGAGGGCCTAGAAGCGCTCGACGGCGAAGGGATCCGGGTTCTGCTCCTGGCCTGCGAAGCGAGAAACGACCGCGATCCGGCCCACCTGGTCGATCGCGAAGGCCTGGCCGCCCAACGCTACGACGCGAGGCCGGGGACCTGGTATCTCTTCCGCCCGGATCAGCACTTGGCGGCCCGGGGCCGCCGCTTCGAGCGGACCGCCGTGCTGGCCGCCCGTGACCGCGCTCTTTGCCAAATCCACGCCGCGGCGGGCGACACCGCGCAGGGTGTCGCGTGATGGCCAAGCTCACGACCGAGGCCCGCCTGGGGCAGCCCGACGAGCTCTATGCCCGGCTGATCGAGGCCTACCGCGACCTGGACGAGGCCGAAAGCCACAAGCTCAGCGCCAAACTGATCCTTCTGCTGGCCAACCACATCGGCGATCCGGAGGTCCTGGAAGAAGCCCTGGCGATCGCGCGGGGCGAGGTCAAGGGGACCTGACCCCAGACCGGCCAAGCAACTCCAGGTTCCCGGAGGGTCGAAGTCTGCTAACCTCGCGGCAAGGAATCAGGGTTAAGAGGGCTCCATGATCGTCGTTTTCGGCTCACTGAACGCCGACTTCTTCATGCAGGTCGACAAGCTGCCCCAACCCGGCGAGACGGTGCTGGGCGGCCGCTACTTCCTGGTGCCCGGCGGCAAGGGTGCCAACCAGGCCCTGGCCGCCGCCCGGGCCGGCAACGGCAACCGGGTGGCCATGGTCGGCAAGGTCGGCAAGGACGAATGGGGCGACTTCGCCACCTCGCTGCTGCGGGAGGACGGGGTCGAAATCGAAAACGTCGGCCGCGGCGAGACCGGCACCGCCTGCGCTTCGATCATGGTCGACGACAAGGGCGAGAACGCCATCGCGGTGGCCAGCGGCGCCAACCTCGAGGCGCGGGCCGATCAGGTCCCCGACGATCTGCTCGGCCCGGAGACCTGGCTGGTCATGCAGATGGAGGTCACCGCCAAGGAGAACTGGGCGCTGATCGAGCGCGCCAAGGCGGCCGGGGCCAAGATCCTGCTGAGCGTCGCGCCCGCGGCCCCGGTGCCGCCGGAGACCCTGGCCAAGGTCGACATCCTGGTGGTCAACGAGATCGAAGCCCGGATGGTCGGCGAGTCCGAGAAGATCTTCATCGAGGACACCGCCGAGATCGGCGAGACCCTCGCCGGCCGCTACGGCCTGACCTGCATCGTCACCCTGGGCGGCGAAGGCGCCGCGGCCTACAGCCCCGAAGGCGCCCTGGCCGTGGCGACCCTGCCGGTCACGCCGGTCGACACCACGGGCGCCGGCGACGCCTTCGTCGGGGGCCTGGCGACCGCCCTGGACGAGGGAAAGACAATGCCTGAGGCCCTGCGCTTCGCGGCCGTCACGGCCGGCGTCTGCTGTATCCGGGAAGGGACGCAGTCCAGCTTCGCCCAGCGATCCGAGATCGAAGCCCGTCTGAAGGAGGTCCTGCCGGCGCAAATCGTTGGCGGCTCGGGCATGCAGGGCTGAGCGGCCTGACGACTTCGACCCAAAGGGCGGTCAGGGCACGATCAGACAGGGGCAAGGCGCCTGCGCGACGACCTTCTGGGCGGTTCCGCCCGCCTGGCCTTGAGCTCCGCTGCCGGAGCCGACCACCATCAAGTCGGCCTTCAGCCGCTTGGCCGCCTCGGTGATCCGCTTGACCCGGTCACCCTCCGCGCTGAGGGTCGAAATCGACCCGGAATCGAGCCCGCTTTCTTCCGCCTGCGAGAAGGCGGCGGTCAAGATCTCACCGCTCAGTCGTTCCATAACCTGCCTCGGCTTGGCGCCCGGCTCGGCGATCGCCTTGATCACCTGCTCGGCGATGGCCGGGACCTGCACGACATGGGTCAGGATCAGCTCCGCCTTATGGAGCGACGCCAGCCGCGCCGCCGTGTCGACGGCCTTCAAGGCCGGCTTCGACCCGTCGACCCCGACCAGAATTCTCCGAAACATTGCCGCCCCCAAGGCTGAGACTCGCGCCATGGTTGCCGACCCGTCGAGGCCGGGTCAAGCTTCAGCCCAATAAGGCTCAATCCAGGAGCAGCTTGTCGCTGTCGAGCTGCTCGCCGCGGACCTTGGTGAAGAGCGCCAT